>CAYUNT010000012.1:0-41843 GCA_964446285.1 uncultured Candidatus Sumerlaeota bacterium
AACGCTATATCCTGCCAATCCCTGTTAATAATAGAAGGTTTTCGGAATTGTCCTGGTCATATCTCAGATTCTGGCATGACTATAGATTGACATCTGCAGCTTCTAGGTATAGTGTAAAATGGAAATGGTTTAAGGGAGCATCTGATGAAGAAATTATCCATTCACGAGTCCATGCTAAAAGACAGTTGGATTTGGACCTTTCAACGTTTAGGCGGACTTGCCCAGGTCTGCCTCCAGAAAAAAGAGGATTTTGAAAATCTGGAGCAACTGGATCCGAAGCTCTGGGTCGCGCTGTGCTGCCCAGCGAAGGGCCTGGAATTCGATCAACAAACTCTTGCCAAAATCGACAAGGACAAGGATGGCCGAATTCGCGTTCCAGAAATTGTTGAGGCCGTGCGGTGGACAGTATCGCTGCTGAAAGACCCTTCGGAACTGGGCGCAAGTTCAGTGGATCTTCCTTTGGCATCCATCAATGACAAGTCTGAAAAGGGGGCGCGAATCCTGGCATCAGCCAAGGAAATCCTGGCAAGCCTCGGGAAATCTGAATCCACGACCATCGGAGTTGATGACACCTCCGACATTATTCGCATCTTCTCCCAAACGTTATACAACGGCGATGGCGTTATTATTCCCGAAGGCGCAGATAAGGAAGAAACAAGGAAAGTCCTTGAAGACATTATCAAATGCTGTGGCGGGCAGAAAGATCGAAGCGGCAAGGATGGCGTGGATTCGGCAGCAGTGGACCGTTTCTTTCAGGCGTTGCAGGATTACTCTGAATGGCGATCGAAAGCTGAATCTGGCGTTCCTGGGATGCTGGCGGCGCTCGAGCCTGGTGAGCCAGCGGCTGCGGCATTTGCGGCATTTCAAGCGATGCGGACCAAGATTCAGGATTACTTTTCCCGATGCCGGCTGGCTTCGTTCGATCCGCGTGCCGCGGGACCGATGAATCGACCGGAGACCGATCTTGTGAACCTTGCCAACAAGGACCTTTCAGTTTTGGGTGATGATGTGGCCGCGCTGCCGTTGGCTCGGATCGAAGCGAGCCGCCCGCTTTCCCTGACTGATGGACTTAACCCCGCATGGAGCGATCGGATGGACGTGTTCATTCGCTGCGTTGTCGTTCCCCTGCTGGGCGAGGGCAAAATGAGCCTGACTGAACAAGAGTGGCGCCAAATCAGCGAGCAACTTGCTCCGTATGAAGCATGGATCGCCGCCAAATCCGGATCTTTAGTTGAGTCTCTTGGAATAGATCGAGTTCGGAATATCCTTTTGGGCAATGCGCGCGATGAAATCGCCAAGGTTTTCGAGAAAGAAAGGGAAGCCATTCCCCGCATGGAAGCGATCGAGGATGTCGATCAACTGGTGCGATACTACCGTGATCTGCGGACACTCCTGAACAATTTTGTGTCATTCACTGATTTTTATTCGCCAGAGAAATGGGCTATTTTTCAGGCTGGAACGCTTTATCTCGACGGGCGAAGCTGCAAATTGTGCATACGGGTTGACGATATTGCGAAACATTCAGCGGTTGCGGCGCTCGGCAAAATGTATATCGCCTACTGTGAATGCACGCGCAAGGACACGCCCTCCAAAATCAACATCGCGGCAGCTTTTACGGCAGGCGATTCCGATTTCCTTATGGCTGGACGCAACGGCTTGTTTATCGATCGCCAGGGCAGAGACTGGGATGCCGCCATCGTTAGAGTGATTGAAAATCCAATAAGCATCCGCCAAGCCTTCTGGTCTCCCTACAAGCGCATTGGCCGTATGATCGGCGAACAAGTGGAAAAACTGGCATCCACCCGCGAAAAGGCCGTTCAGGACAAGACAGCAGCAGGCTTGCAGGACACGGTCAAGACTGCTGAAAAGGCCGGAGCGGCGCCAGCGCCCACTGCCGGCGCTGCACCTGCAGCGGGATCTTCCCCGGCGCCGTTTGATATAGGAAAGGTTGTGGGAATTTTCGCGGCGATCGGCCTGGCTGTCGGCGCTATCGGAACAGCGCTTGCCGCTATTGTCGCCGCCTTTCTGAGCCTTGCATGGTGGAAGCAGCCTCTTGCTTTTCTTGCCATAATGCTTCTCATATCAGGGCCTTCCATGGTGATTGCCTGGCTTAAACTGCGGCAGCGTTCGTTGGGGCCGCTGCTCGACGCTGCTGGCTGGGCCATCAACGGGCGAGTGAAAATCAATTTGCTGCTTGGTCGCGCATTGACGAGCATTGCCTCTCTTCCCCCCAACTCGATACGCAATCTCGCTGATCCTTTCGAACCGCCGGCAAACCAGCGCAGGCGCAACCTATTACTGACTATTCTTGCGCTTGTTGCCATTGCCGCTGTTGTTTTCTACTGGAAGGTTCTATAATTGAAAACGCGGCTTTTGCGAAAAGATTAAAACGCGCCAGAGAATTTTCGGGGGGGCATGTTGCCTGTGCATGACAGAATATCTGCCTTGGGTCGTATTGAATTGTATCTTGCTGAAGTATAGCGTTTTCATGCAAAAGATATCATGGAGCGGGTGTCGTATAATTTCCCGTTATTCCGCTCCTTGGATTTGCCATGAAGTGCTTTGGGGCAGTCTCTGCAAGGCATGATCCGTCGATGGCGCATGTCGCATGTAATGATGCCCGGATGCAAAGCGGGCGTTGACCGCGCCATGCCATCGCGGCCACACTCCCCCTGCTTGCGGCGCTCCCAAGGCGGCAGCGGGGGAGAGAAGCACCGCAGAAAATGAAAATGCCGCCGATCTCCGCTGCTCTTCTCCGCCGTTATTCTTGCGGCGAGCATGATTCCATCACTTTGCGGAAAGGAAAGGTTGCGACCATGACGCCCATCCCACGGCCCATCGGATTCCTCGGCGCGGGCAATATGGCCGAAGCGCTCATCAATGGTATTTTGTCGCGAGGACTCGCTCATCCTGGCCAGGTGGTTATTTCGGACGTCCGCCCCGAGCGTCTCGACGATCTGCGGATGCGCATGGGTGTGGTGCGGGCCGAATCCAACGCCGCCCTCGCCAAAGCGTGCAAAACTATCGTCTTTTCCGTCAAACCCCAGAATGTTCGCGAACTCTGCGCGGAAATCGGCCCCCACGCGCCTGCCGACGCGCTTTACATCTCGATTTGCGCCGGGGTGCCTACGCGCATTTTCGAGACGCTTCTCACGGGCGCGAACTCCTCGGCCCGCGTGGTGCGCGTGATGCCCAATACGCCGGCGATGATCGGCTTCGGCGCATCGGCCCTCGCCGCCGGGGCGAATGCCACGCCCGAGGACCTTCTCATTGCCACGCGCCTGTTCGAGGCCGTCGGCGTTACGATCCAGGTTCGCGAGGAGCAGCTGGATGCCATCACAGGCCTGAGCGGCACCGGCCCGGCGTATTTCTTCCTGATGATCGAGGCGTTGATCGAGGCAGGAATCGAGCAGGGTCTTTCGCCCGAGGAATCGGTGCGCATGGTCAAACAAACCGCCTACGGGGCGTCGCGTCTGGCGCTCGAATCCGAGAAAACTCCTGGCGAATTGCGCCGCGCCGTCACCTCACCGGGCGGAACGACGGCCGCCGCGCTGGAGGTTCTCCAGAACGCGGATTTTATGAGCCTCATGCGCCGATGCGTGGCCCGCGCCACTGAACGCAGCCGCGAACTCGGGCGCATGGTGTAATAAAGAAGACTTTCCGCAGAGGCGCAGAGAGCGCAGAGAATACCATAGAGAAGTTCATAGGGACTATTGAGCGATTCCACAATCCATGCATCCTTCCAATCTTCCCATTGTTGCCATTGTTGGACGCCCCAATGTGGGCAAGTCCACGCTGTTTAATCGAATAACGCGGCGCCGCTTTGCCGTTGTGCATCCCACCCCGGGCGTGACGCGCGACCGCAATTACGCCGAAGCGGAATATCACAGGCGGCGGTTTTTCCTTGTCGATACGGGCGGCTACGAAGTTGACACGGACTCGACGCTGCTTATGCAAATGCGCGAGCAAACGCTTCTCGCGGTCGAGGAGGCCGACGCGGTAATCTTCCTCGCGGACGCGAGCGAGCCGGACAATCCAACCGACGATGAAATCATCCAGACGCTGCGCCGCTCGGGGAAACCGTTGTTTCTGGCTGTGAATAAATGCGATTCACCCGCGCGCGAGGCGCAGGCATGGTCGCTCAGCCGCCTCGGATTCGACACAATCTACCCCATTTCCGCCCTGCATGGCCACGGCGTGTTTGACTTGATGGACGATGTGGTTTCCGCCTTGCCCAAGCCGCTGCCCGAAGCGCGAAACACCGCCGGGCCTGGCGACCTGATCCGCGTCGCCATTGTGGGGCGCCAGAACGTCGGGAAATCCACGCTGCTCAACCGTCTTCTGGGGCGCGATCGCGTGATTGCCAACGAGATGCCGGGCACAACGCGCGATGCCATCGACACGTATATCGAACGCGAAGGGCGCTCGTATTGCCTCATCGACACGGCGGGCATCCGGCGGCGCGGGCGCATCGAGCGCGGCATCGAGCATCTGTGTGTGTTGTCGTCGGTGCTGGCATTGCGCAGGTGCGATGTGGCGATCCTTGTTCTCGACGTTCCGCGCGGCATTCATCAGCAAGACACGCACATTGCGGGCTTTATTCAAGAGGAAGGCAAGCCTTGCATCATTGTCCTCAATAAATGGGATGTGGTGGAAAAAGACACAAACACATTCGGCTCGTATGTGAAGCAGGTGCGCGAGGAATTCAACTTTCTGCCTCACGCGCTCATCCTCAGCGTCTCCGCGCTCACCGGCCAGCGCTGCCATCGCATCTGGGAATTGATCGACCATTGCAACGTCCAGGCGCACCGCGAAATCCAGACTTCGGAACTCAATCGCGTCTTGCAGGCGGCTGTGCAAAAAGTGTCGCCGCCGGTGTTCCACGGGCGCTTGCTCAAGATCAAATACGCTGCGCAAACGGGCGTTGCGCCGCCCACATTCACTTTGTTTGTCAACGATCCCAATCTAGTGCACTTTTCCTACAAGCGCTATTTGCTCAACCGCCTGCGCGATGCGTTTGGAATGGAAGGCGCGCCGATTCGCATCTTCTTCCGCCGCAAATCGCCGCCCGAGGGCTGGGACGCCGTGATGAGCGAAATCGAGCGGGCGCCGCGTATCGCGGGCGAGCGGCGGCAAACGCCTTCGATTCTGCGTGATGACGTTGTGATGGTCGAAACCGGCGACGATGAAATTATGACGGAAGACACTGGACAGGATTTACAGGATGAAAAAGATGAAGGGCAGTATGAGGATGATGAGGAATAAAATTCAATAGCCAGTGGCTTTTTCGCCTATTCTCCTTATTCTTTCTCCCCTGTCTATCTTGTCAATCCTGTCTATTCTTTACAATTTCTCCCTGGAGCGACTCCCCTGACTTCCGTGAAACCCATGACTCCTGTGAATCCCGATGAACCTCGCGAGCCGGCGCCTGATGGCGAATTTCAATTCCCTCCGATTCCGCGCCTTCTCAAACGCCTGGGCCTGAGAACCAATCAGCGGCGCGGCCAGCATTTTCTGCGACGGCCCGAACTGGGCGACCGCATTGCGTGCGCATCAGGCGTCGGGCCGGAAGATGTCGTTGTAGAAATTGGCGCTGGGCTTGGGAATTTGTCTGTTCCTCTAGCCCGCCGCGCTGCCGCTGTTCACGCCATCGAACCCGACCGGCGCTTCGAGCCGTGGCACACGCATCTCAGTTTCTTTTTCAAAAACCTCAAGTTTCACTATGCGGATTTCCTCCAATTTCCGCTCGAAACGTGCCTGGCGGGCGTTTGCGCGCCGGTGGCCGTCGGGAATCTGCCCTATTACCTCACCTCACCGATTTTGTTCAATTTGCTCGAAGGGCCAATTCGCTGGAAACGAATCGTCGTTATGGTGCAGCGCGAAGTGGCCGAACGCATGATCTCCCCGCCCGGCAGCCGCGAATATGGCGCGCTGTCGGTCAAAGTGCAGTATTTCACCACGCCGCGCATCGTGCTGGCCGTTCCGCCGGGCGAGTTCCTGCCGCCGCCCGAGGTGCATTCGCGCGTCGTGGCGCTTGAGCCGCGTCCCGATCCGCTGGGGGGCGATTTGGAGCGCCGCCACCGCGTGTTCACGATTATCGAGAAATCGTTTCAGCACCGGCGAAAAACCATGCCGAACGCCCTCGCCTCGGGCGGATGGTGGCAGATGGACCGCGCCGCCATCGAGGCCGCCATGCGAGAGGGCGATTTCGATCCGCGCCGCCGCCCCGAGACTTTCTCGCTCGATGACTTTTACCGCCTGGAAGAAACCTTGCGGCGCGCACAACCGCCAGCAAATTCATAGGCCCATTTTCGTTGTTCGGAGCAGGATAATCTTCTTTGGGAGGCGGCCATGAGTTGGATGTTGCGACTATTTTTGCTTCTGATTACGCTCGCGGGTGTGGCAAGTTGCTCATTCCTGGGAGCCAATAATGCGCAAATCGGAAAGAAGGAATCCATGACTGCCAACACCGTAGCCGCGCCATTGTCGTCCTCATCTTTGGAAGACCGCGCAGAGGCGTTGCTCAGGCAACTCACGCTTGAGGAGAAGATTCAACTTTGCCACGGCTGCTCAAACATGGAAGTGGGCGATATTCCCCGCCTCGGCATTGGAAAACTCGGCATGAGCGATGGCCCGCAGGGCGTTCGCCTGGAAGACGGACGCCACGCGACGGCGCTTCCGTGCGGCATTTCTCTTTCGTGCACATGGAATCCCGAGGCAGCGCGCGCCTTCGGAGCGCTAATCGGACGCGAGATTCGCGCAACGGGGAACCATGTGATTCTGGGGCCGGGCGTCAATCTCATGCGGACGCCTTTGTGCGGGCGTAATTTTGAGTATTATGGCGAAGACCCCTATTTGTCGGGCCAGATTGCCGCCGCTTACATCCGCGGAGTCCAGAGCGAAGGCGCGGCGGCCACGGTCAAGCACCTTGCTGCGAATAACCAGGAAATCTGCCGGACGGTCGGCAGTTCCAATCTGGATGAACGAACCCTGCGCGAGATTTACCTGGTTCCCTTCGAGGCGGCTGTGAAAGAGGGCCGCGTCTGGTGCATCATGTCGTCCTACAACAAAATCAACGGCGTGTATGCCTCGCAGAATGCCTTGGTGCAGGAAACGATCCCCAAGAAGGAATGGGGTTTCGATGGCGTAATGATGTCGGATTGGGGCGGCGCGCACGATACGAAAGCTTGTGCCCTCGGCGGTTTGGATTTGGAAATGGGGCAAGGCATGGATTCCCTGATGGGAAAACCGCTTTTGAATTTGGTGCGGCGGGGAGAAATTTCCGAAGCCGCGATTGATGAGAAGGTGCGCCGGGTGCTGCGACTGATGCTGCGAACCGGGCTGCTGGACCCGCCTGAGTCGCGTCCGGCCGGATCATTCAATACACAAGAACACCACCTTGAGGCACGTCGGCTGGCTGGGGAGGGAATGGTCCTGCTCAAGAACGATTCGGCGTTTTTGCCGCTGCAAAAAGAGAAAATCCAAACTCTGGCCGTGATTGGCCCCAATGCCGCCCGGACCCATTGCATAGGCAAATTGCACGATTGCGGCGGCAGCGGCGCAGTTCATCCGGACTACGAAATTACTCCGCTGGAAGGGCTGCGGAACTATCTGGGAGTGGGCGTGAAAATCGTGTTTGCGGAAGGAGTATCGTTTGCGAAGCCGCCGGAAGGGACCTCGGACGGGGCCAGGGACAAGGCCTCGAAAGATGCGCTGTTTGCCCAGGCCATCGAGGCCGCGCAGCAGGCAGACGCGGTTCTTTTCTTCGGAGGCACCAATCATTCCTACGATACGGAAGCCCTTGGCTGGGGCGATGTGAAAACGGCGGATATTCCAAATCTTGAATTGATTGGCCCGCAGGCGCGCCTGATCCGCGAACTGGCCGCAATCAATCCCTGCGTGGCGGTGGTGCTCATCAACGGATCCGCCGTTAGTGTGGAGCCGTGGATCGACAACGTCTCCGCCGTGCTCGAAGCATGGTATCCGGGCATGGAATCCGGCAATGCCATCGCCGAGGTTCTCTTTGGGCAGGTCAATCCTTCTGGAAAACTCAGCTGCACCTTCGGGAGGCGGCTTGAGGATTACGCCTGCCATGCCAACGGCTCGTATCCGGGCGTTCGCGAGGGCGGCAATCCTTTTGTAGAATATAAAGAAGGCATTTTCATGGGATATCGCTGGTTCGACCGCGAAAGCATCAAACCTCGCTTCCCGTTTGGCTTTGGCCTTTCCTATACGACATTCGGCCTGAAAAACGCCGAGGCGGCGATTCGGAACGCTTCTGCGGAGAATCCGCGGGTCACAATTTCGGTGGAGGTGGCCAATACGGGCACGCGCGAAGGCGCCGAAGTCGTGCAGGTCTATGTGGGCGACGCACAATCGAGCGTTCCCCGCCCCGTTCGCGAACTCAAAGGATTCCAGAAAGTCTTTTTGAAACCAGGGGAAAGCAAGACGGTCACAATCGACCTTGGCTTCCGTTCGTTCGCCTTCTGGGATGCAAACTCTCACCTTTGGAACGTGGAGCCGGGGGAATTTCGGATTGGGATCGGGACCTCGTCTCGCGACATTCACTATGAAAAAACAGTTACGCTGACTGGCGCGGCCGCTGCGCTCTAGAGATTCGCACAAGCCGATTGCGCTCCAACCTGCATTGCGCAGCGCTTCAACTTCGTCCTTTCACTCCTCTGGACAGGCGGGCGCAACATTGCGATTGTCTGGTCCGGCCGCCAGGGGGAGGCCGCGCGCAAATGCGAATCGCTATTGAAACATTTGGATGTTCGGCCAACGCGGCGGACGGCGATACTTTGGCCGCTCTGCTTGAACAGGCGGGGCATGTGGTATTGGTGGAGAACGGCGAAGGCGGCGCGAAAGAAAAGGACCTAAAGGACCTGGTAATTTTGAACACCTGCACGGTCAAGGATGCGTCGTTTCGCTCTTTCGAACGCCGCCTGGCAGAGTTGGAGTCCGCCGGAATGCGCGTGGTCGTGGCGGGGTGCATTCCGTCGGCGCATCCGGGGCTGAAACTGTGGCGAGGGCGAGTAATTCTGGGCGTGGACAACCTTGCTGACATCGCCAAAGCCGTCGAACGGGCCGCGGCGGGCGAAGAGGCCCAATTCCTCGGGGCTGCCCCCCGTGCTGACCGCCTTGAACTGCCCTCGCGCCCCCAATGCGGCGTGATCGAGATCGTCCCCATCAGCCAGGGATGCCTTTCGCAATGCTCATTTTGCGAAACGCGATTCGCGCGCGGACGACTGGTCTCGTATCCCATCGACTCGATTGCACGGCGGATCGAGGCGGCCCTCAATCGCGGCGCGCGCGAGATTTGGCTTACTTCGCAAGACACGGCGGCTTACGGGCACGATGCTGGATTGCGGCTGCGCGACTTGCTTGCGCGCCTGCGCCGACTTTATGCAGATTATCGCGCTCGCGAGGGCGAAAACGCGGATTTTCGCATCCGGCTTGGCATGGCCAATCCGCTCTATTTGCGCGATCAATGGGAGGATGTGGCCGAGTCGCTCGCTGGGCCGCCGTTCTTCCGATTTCTTCATTTTCCGCTCCAATCGGGCAGCGACGCCGTGCTCGATCTCATGAACCGAGGCTATCGCGCGGCGGAATGGATCGAATTGTGCCAGCGCTTTCTTGCGCGCGTGCCCGATCTGACCCTCGCGACGGACATCATCGTGGGCTTCCCCGGCGAAACGGAGGAGGATTTCCGCGCCACGCTTGCGGCGCTTGAGGCCATCCGCCCGCCCGTGGTCAATCGTTCAAAATTCTGCCCCCGCCCGAACACCATGAGCGCCCGCATGACGAAATTGCGCGTGCACGGAGCGGTGATTCACGAACGATCCGCTAGGCTGGACAAGGTCGTTCGCCGGATTGTCGATGAATCGCTCGATGCAGGCCTCGGGCGTGTGGAACACTGTCTCGTGGACCAATGCCGCCGCGCCGGATCGGTTTTGGCGCGCACCGAATCCTACCGTCCTGTGGCGATTCCCATGTCAGAAACAGAAGATTCAACGCATGGGCAGCCCGGCGCGGCGGGGGAGAGTGCGCGCCCCGCAACGCAGGGCTTGCTTGGCGGCTTTCATTATGTGGAAATTCGCGCCCGCGCGCAGTGGCATTGGATTGGCGAAATCCAGCCCGCGCCGCTTTCCCGTTCCTGCGGCTCGCTGCCGCACCGCTCCCCATCCCAAACGCCCCGGGCACCCGCTGAACAATGACCTCTTCGCCCTTTCTATCCATCGCTCCCCGTGTTCGCCTGATAAAATCCTTCAGCCATCCCGTGCGAAACGCCGTGGCCGCCGCCCGCACCTGTTACAGCAGCCGCGGCATCGTGCGCGAGGAAAGCCTCGAAGATCGCGAGAAAACCCTCGAATTGGCCTCTTCGGTTTTTCAAGCGGGGCACCACACCGTTTTCCAGCACGCGCATTTTCAGTTCGCCATCGAAAATGTCTCGCGCCAGTTTCTATGGTCGTTCCTGCACGCGCACCCGTTTTACAACAGCGAACAGGTCTCGCAACGCTACGTGGCCGTGCTGCCCAACGCCGTAGCCATGCCGCGCCTGCCCGCCCCGGCGCGGGCGGTGTATGAACGATGCGTGCGCCGCCAGTTCGACGACTACAAACGTCTTTGCGCCGAACTGGAGCCGGTGGTTGCCGAAGCCTATTACGAGCGGTTTTTGCGTTCGCCGAGCCAGGAAAAACGGCACACCCAATCTATCGCGAAAAAGGCCCAGGAAGTAGCGCGCTATGTCCTGCCTGTAGCAACGCATGCGTATCTTGTTCATACTGTGTCGGCCCTGACCGTGCTGCGCTATTACCGCCTTTCGCGCCAGATGGACGCCCCGGCGGAATCGGAACTGGTGGCGGCGCAGATGATGAAGGCGCTCATCGACCTCGACCCGGATTTCGAGGCGCTGGCTGCGCATCCGCTCGAGCCGGAATCGCTTCCCGAGTCGGCTTGGGTGCGCCAGGGGGCCGAGTTATTTGGGGCGGAGGCGCGTGTGAGCGGCGAACAGGCCGCGCGGCGCTTTGTCGAGGAATTCGACCGCGATTTCGCGCGGCTTGGTCCGCGCCGTCCGGCCGATACGCGCGCCGCCATGCGACGCCGGGCTTTGGAAGCGCTTGCATCCCCGGATTTGTTCCCCGGCGAATTGCGCGAGGCGCTTGGTCTTTTTCAAGCGGGCGAAGACGAGGCGTCCGGCATCGCGAAGGACGGTGGCAGCAGTGGCGGGGGAGGAGAGAAAGCGGGGGGCCATCCGCCAGATTCGCGGGAGGGCGGGGATTGGAGCGAGTTTCATCATTCGCGCCTGGTCGCCTGGCAATCGAACGCCGAACGCGTGCTGGCGCGATGCGTCCGCCAGGTGCTCGGGCTGCCCGCGCGCGCGCTGCCGGATGAAGAGGCCATCGCCCTTGTGCTTGATCCGCGGCGCAATACGCTGCTGGGCGATACGCTGAATCTCGCGACGTTGCATAAGCTTTCTCGCGCGCTTTATCATCCGCACTACACGTTCATGAAACGCATTTCGCACACGGCCGACAGCCAGGACCAGCGCCACCGCATGTCGCCCGCGTCGCGCCCGTATCTGACGGCGCACCTGACCGGACGCCCCGATTATCTGATCCCGGCGCTGGTCGAACGCAGCCCGCGCGCCATGCAAATATACAACGAAAGCATGGAACAAACCTGGGAGGCGATTCGCTATCTGCGCGCGCGAGGAACCGAGGAGCAGTGGACCGCTTACTTGCTGCCAAACGCCGTTCTGGTGCGGTTCACGGAGTCGTCGGACCTGCTGAATCTGCATCACAAACACAAGATGCGGCTTTGCTATACATCGCAGGATGAAATTTGGCGGGCCACGCTGGAAGAGGCGCGCCAGATCGCACAGGTGCATCCCCGGCTCGGACGCTGGCTGCTTCCGCCGTGCGCGCTGCGGCAATTGGCGGGCGCAAAGCCGTATTGCCCCGAAGGAAGCCGGTATTGCGGCGTGCGAGTCTGGACCCTCGATCCGCATAACTACACGCGCAGGATATAGTGAGGATCATTGCGAAGAAAATAGTGAAGAACAGGCAGGATTTGCACGATGAACATATTAATAAATTAACACTGCCGCCAAGAATTATTCATCACGTTCATTCTGTAAATCCTGTCTATTCCCATGCATTCCTCGCTCTCCCCGCTGCCGATTGATCCGCTGATTCCGGAGATTTTGCACGCTCTCCGCGAAGAACGCCGGGCGGTTGTCGTTGCGCCGCCGGGAGCGGGCAAGACCACGCGCATTCCGCCGGCCATCGTGAAAAACGCCGTGCTGGCGCTGGATTCACCGAATGTGATCCTGCTGCAACCGCGGCGTGCGGCGGCGCGCGCGGCGGCGGCGCGCATCGCGGCGGAACAAGACTGGCAAGTGGGGGAGGAGGTCGGCTACCAAATCCGCTTCGATAATCGAACCAGCGCCCGAACGCGCCTGCATGTGCTTACGGAAGGCATTCTTACGCGCCGCATCCTTGGCGATCCGTTCCTGGAAGGCGTCGGATGCGTGATTCTCGACGAGTTCCATGAACGGAGCATTCACACCGATCTCGCGCTGGCCCTCTTGCGCGAAATCCAAGCCACCGTAAGGGAAAATCTGGCGATTGTTGTCATGTCCGCCACAATGAATCCCGGGCCGGTCGCACAATTCCTGGCACGCGGCGAGAATGGCGGCCGCTGCCCCGCGCCGGTGTTTGAGTCGCCCGGGCGGCTTTTTCCCGTCGAGATTACGCATCTGGCCCGGCGCGCGGAAAAGCCTGCCTGGGAGGCTGCGGCGCAGTCCGTGAACGATATCCTGGACGGCCGCTCGGCGTTGCTTCCGACCGCCACGAGCGCCGCGCCGAATTCCATGTCCGATTCCGATCCAGGCCATGTCCTCGTATTTCTGCCGGGCATGGGTGAAATTCGCCGCGCCGAGGATTACCTGAAGCAAACAAAGAATCCGATAGATGCGGATATTCTTATGCTGCACAGTTCAGTGGCGTCGGAGGTCCAGGATGCAGTCCTTCGGCCTTCCGCGCGCCGCAAGGTGATCCTCGCCACAAACATCGCCGAAACCTCGCTGACCATCGATGGCGTTCGCAGTGTTGTGGATTCGGGCTTGGCGCGAGTTCCGGTTTTGGACGCGCGTCTTGGGATCGACCGTCTTGAATTGCGCCGGATCAGCCGCGCTTCCGCTGCACAACGCGCAGGCCGCGCGGGGCGCACTGCGCCGGGCCGCTGCCTCCGCCTCTGGTCGCGCGACGAAGATACCTTCCTGGCAGAATACGAGACTCCGGAAATTCACCGCATCGACTTGGCGGGGACGCTGCTTACCCTCAAGGCGTATGGCGTGCGCGATCTGGCGCGCTTCGAGTGGTTCGAGCCGCCGCGCCCCGAGGCCATGATGTGCGCCGAGCGGCTGCTTTCGCTGCTCGGGGCTGTGGATTCCCGCGGGGCGCTGACTCCGATTGGAAGGCGCATGGCGGATTTGCCGCTTCACCCGAGGCTGGCGCGGATGCTTCTTGCGGGGCGGGATGCGGGGTGGCTGCGCGAAGCCGCTTCGCTTGCAGCGCTCCTCTCGGAATCCTCCTGGCTTTCCGCTCCGCCCTCCGAACGCCGCGTCGAAGCGCGATGCGAGGCGGATTCCGACGTCATCGAGCGCCTGGAGCAAATGCAGACAATGGAAAGAAGCTCGGGCGCATTTTGTGATGGCGCAAAGGATTCACGGAGTCTGGCGGTTTCGATTGCGCGCATTCGCGACGATCTTGTTTCGATATTGTCCGCGAGCGGGCGCGAAGGCGGAATGAGGCAGAAGTCGCGAGTGCGGAGCCTCGCGATCCCAGAGGATGCCAACGCGCGCGAGCGCGAATTGCGGCGGCTTTTGCTCCATGCCTATCCGGATCGCGTGACGTTGCGCCGCGAAAACCAATCCATGCGCGGCGTAATGGTGGGGGGGCGAGGGATTTTGCTCGAACCGTCGTCAATGGTGCGCAAATCGCCATTGTTCTTGAGCATCGATCCCCGGGAACCCTCCACACCTGCGGCGGAAATAGGCGCGGGCAAAGCGAGCGGCGTCCAGAAGGCAAAACGTCCGGGCGGCGCTCGCGGATCATCGCCACGGCAGGGAGATGCCGCGGGAACGGGCGCGATGGCTGGCGAATCGCGCGTCAGCATGGCAAGCGCCATCGAGGAATCCTGGCTCGGCGAAGTGTTTCCGCACTTGCTCGAAACGCGCATGACACATCGTTACGACCCCGAGCGCGAGAAGGTCATCAGTTCGCGCGAAATCACATTTGCAGGACTTGTCATTCGTTCTGACGCTGTGGGACCGGGATCGGATGCGCGCGGCGCGGCGGCGGCGCTTTTCGAAGGATTGCGCGAGGGGGGCGGCCGCGGCGGCGGTTTGGAGGGCCTCTTTGCGGCGGACGAGGATGCGGCACGCTGGCTGCGGCGCGTTCGGTTTCTGGCGCGCGCCATGCCAGAACTGGGAATTCCCGTCTTCGACGCCGAGTCGCTCGGCGAAGTCCTTCGCGATGCTTGCGCGGGCTGCACGTCGCTCGAACAAGTGCGTTCGCATCTGCGCCGGCGCAATCTCGAACGCCGCCTTTCGCCTCGCCAGCGCGCCTCGCTAGACGAGCACGCTCCCGAGGCGCTGGCCGTCCCAAGCGGAAGCCGCATCCGCCTTGAATATCCAGAAAATCCCGCCGATCCGCCGGTTTTGGCCGTGCGATTGCAGGAGGTATTCGGACTGGCGGATACTCCGCGCCTTGCGGGCGGACGCATGGCCGTGCTTATGCATTTACTCGGCCCGAACTTCCGCCCGGTGCAAGTGACACGCGACCTGCGCAACTTCTGGAACTCAACTTACCAGGATGTTCGCAAAGAGTTGCGCGCGCGTTATCCCAAACACCCCTGGCCTGAGAATCCCTGGGAATCGCCGCCCGTAGCCGTTGGCCGCAAACGCCATCCGTCGTGCTGAGGAGACTTGGAGTGAAACTCAATCTCGAATCGGAAGGCGCGAAAATGGAGATTTCCCTAGCCAATTGTCTCCCACTGCCCTAACCACTCAGATTTCGGAACGCACTGCCGCGTCTTCCATGCCGCGGCGAATGGCGTTTCACGGGCAAATCCTTGGACGCGACGTCCAAGCCGCCAGCAACTCCTGAACGGGATGCCCAGGCCACCGGATATAAAGGAACGCAAAACCCATGCATCTTGGCGCAGCGATCAAATGGTTTTTCAAAGTCCTTGGTGAAGGCGAACCCATTCTTGCGCAGGCGGCATCCGCGGCGAAAATGGGAAAGGCCGAAGCCCCCGCTATTTCCGCCGCGCCTCCGCCGCCCGCCTTCACGCCATCGCGCGAGCCAGCCATTCAATTGCTCGGGCTTTTGCAAAAGGAAGGCCGCCTGATTGATTTTCTCATGGAAGACGTCGGCGGATTCAGCGACGCAGAGATTGGCGCTGCCGTGCGCGACATCCACGCCGGTTGCCGCCGCGCGCTGCTCGAACACGCGACGCTTAAGCCGGTCCTGGCAGAGTCGGAGGATTCACCCGTCACAGTGGCTGAGGGGTTTGATGCGTCGGCGATTCTCTTGACGGGCGAAGTGAGCGGACGCCCGCCCTACAAAGGATTTGTGCGCCACCGCGGCTGGCGCGTGGCCGATTTGCGGCTTCCGACCGTGCCGCAGAAAGCGGATGCGAGTATTGCAGCGCCCGCGGAGGTGGAAGTCCGATGAGTTCCGCTTCTGCTTCGACTTCTTCCGCAATTTCGCCGCGCTATATTGTCGGCATCGATCTCGGCACCTCGAACACGGCGCTCGCGTGGGTTGACACGGCAGGAATGGATGACAAGAGCGATCCGCCGCCTGTGGCGATGCTGGATATTGACCAGGTTGTTTCCGCGGGCGCGGTTGAGGCGCGGCCCCTGCTTCCATCCTCGATTTACGTGCGCGGCGAGTCGGAATTGCCCGCCGGGGCGCTGAATTTGCCCTGGCGCGCCGATCCGGGATGGTGCGCCGGGTATTTCGCCCGCGAACAGGGAGCGCGCATTCCAACGCGCCTCATCCATTCGCACAAGTCGTGGCTGTGCCATTCGGGCATCGACCGCGAGGCGCGGATTTTACCCTATCAGAGCCGCGAAGAAGATGCGAAGCGATCGCCCGTCGAAGCGGCCACGATGATTCTCGAACACTTGCGGGCCGCGTGGAATCACCGTATGGCCGGCGGCAACGCCGCGCTCGATCTCGCCGCGCAACAGGTGGTTTTGTGCGTGCCGGCTTCGTTTGACGCCGTGGCGCGCAACCTGACGATGTCCGCCGCGGAAAAAGCCGGCCTTCGCAATGTGATTCTGCTCGAAGAACCGCAGGCGGCGTTCCATGCGTGGATCGATCGCGCGGGGCGCAACTGGCGCAAACAGGCCCGCGTGGGCGACATCGCGCTTGTCGTGGATATTGGCGGCGGCACAACGGATTTTTCGCTCATCGCCGTGCGCGACGCCGGGGGCGAACTCGAACTGCGCCGCATCGCCGTCGGCGAACACATCCTGCTGGGAGGCGACAACATGGACCTGGCGCTCGCCTACAGCGTGTCGGAGCGCCTCGAACGCGAAAAGGGCCGCAAACTCGACGCATTTCAGTTTGCGACGCTTGTCCAGCAATGCCGCGCGGCCAAGGAACATCTGTTGGACGATCCAAAAGCGGCGTCGCATCCGCTGACGCTGCTTGGGCGCGGATCAAGCGTTGTGGGCGGGACGATTCGAACGGAACTGACGCGCGAAGGATTTGACGAACTCCTGATTGACGGCTTTTTTCCGCGTTGTGCCTTGAGCGACCGCCCCGCGCAGCCGCGCCGCGCCGGATTCCGCGAGGCGGGCCTGCCCTACGCGGCCGATCCGGCGATTACGCTGCACTTGGCGCGGTTTCTCGGGCGCCAGCACGAAGCAGTTGAGGAGTTTTTCCCCGAGGCAGCGCGTGAGGGGCGTCCGCTATTGCCGACAGCGATTCTCTTCAACGGCGGCGTGCTGCGGGCGAAGGCGCTTCAAGACCGCCTGTTCGAGGTGATTTCCTCGTGGTGCGCGGAGGCAGGCCAGGAGGCGCCGCGCATTCTGGATGGCGCTGATCTCGATCTGGCCGTTGCGCGCGGGGCGGCCTACCTCGGGCTGGCGCGCCGGGGAACGGGCGTGCGCATCCGGGGTGGATCGCCGCGCAGCTATTATATCGGCATCGAGTCCGCCGCCATGGCCGTCCCCGGAAAACGCCCGCCGCTCAAGGCAATGTGCGTGGTTCCGTTCGGGATGGAAGAAGGCACGACGGCGGAAATCAGCGGCAAGGAAATCGATCTGTGCATCTGGACGGGTGAACCGGCTGTGTTCCGGTTTTTGAGTTCGACGACGCGCCGCCACGACCGCGGAGGCGAGTTGCACGATGTGGCAGGCGATGACTTTATCGAACACAGTCCGATCGAGACGACCTTGGGCGCGGGGCAAAATGATTCCGCCAGGGAATCCGCCGTTGCCGCCAAGGATTCTGGGACGTCCAAAGAGAAATCTGAAAAGAAATCCAAGTCCACGCCGGAGAAATCGGAGACCGCTTCCGCCGCCGCAGCAGCCTCCGCCGCCAAAAGCGAAGGCCGCCCTGTCGAGGTCGATCTGCGCAGCCACCTGACCGAAATCGGCACGCTCGATCTCTACTGCATCGAGCGCGGCGCGAAAAACGAATGGAAGCTCGAGTTTAACGTCCGCGCCACGAGCGAGGAATAAGTTCAACACAAAGACACAAAGGCACAAAACCTCCGAATTCTGCGAAGCGGAAAATTGTTTCTTTGTGACTTCGTGCTTTTATGGTTCGTGTTCGAATTCTTATTTCAATCCGCGGCTGCCGGGTTTGATGGCCTGGCTTCCCGCGGCGCAAAGCGGGCAAACGTCGGGCGTCCAGGTTTCGATTGCCATCCGCGCCCACGCAAAAACATCGCAGCCGGGCGCGAATGCCCCGCCCGAGCGGTCAAGCACCGCCGCGACGCCAATTGCCTCCGCCCCCGCGGCCTCCGCCAGCGCCTTCAATTCCATCACGGTTCCGCCCGTTGTAACGACATCTTCCGCCAGCAGGATTTTTTCGCCTGAATGAATCTCAAAACTGCGCCGCGTGGTCATTTTGCCTTCAACCCGCTCGGCGAATAGCGCGCGGCAGTTGGGCAGCTGCTGCGCCAGCGCGAACCCCCAGATGATGCCGCCGACCGCCGGGGCAAACGTCGCATCCACGCGGCGTCCTTCGAGCGCCCCCGCCACAGCGCCCGCCGCCAGCGAGGCCCAATGCGGATGTTGCAGCAGGCGCATTCCCTGGAAATAAAACGCCGAATGCCGCCCGGAGGTGAGCAGAAAATGCCCATGCAGCAACGCCCCGGTTTCGAGCAGGATGCGCCGAATTTCCGGATCGACGCTTTCCAGGATCATTTCGGACGATTGCATGTCGGCCGTCTCCCTTTATGCGAGCGCGCGCGAACTCTGCCCGGGCGGAAGTTTTCGCGCGGATTTGCGAATTGCGCGCATGGTTGCGCAAGGCACCGGGCCGACCTAAAAGCAAATGCCGGGGGGGCGGACGGCTCAAGCCTTTTTCAGCTGTTGCCAGCCGGCGGCGCGCGATCAATCCGGAGCATTATTGGAAGTGACGGATGAAACGGAGGCGCGCGTTTGCCTTGATGGAGTGACACGAAAGCGGAATGCTGCGGGGCGTTATGAAGTTGTCTGCCCTGTTCTTCTTGGGGGTTATACGCCGCGGACATGGCGGAACATGCTATGGAATCTGCTGATTTGTTGATTGCAGGCGCAGGCGCCGCGGGGCTTGCAGCGGCGATTTTCGCGTCCGAGGCGGCGGCGGCCCGCCTTGGCGCTGCGACGCCCAAGCCGCGCATCGTATTGCTCGATGGGGCGCGGCGGCCAGGCGCAAAAATCCTCGTGAGTGGCGGAGGGCGTTGCAACGTCACCAATGCCCGCGCAACACCCGAGGATTACAACGGCGGACCGCGTCCAATCATCCGGCGCATCCTGAGCGCTTTTGATTCGGGCCGCGCTGCCGATTGGATGCGTTCGATCGGCGTCGAGTTGAAAGAAGAAGACAATGGCAAGATGTTTCCCGTCACGGATCAAGCCCGCACGGTTTTGAATGCCTTGTTGCGAAGGGTGGATGCGCTGGGCGGGGTTCTGAAGTGCGGCGTCCGGATATTGGACATCCGTCCTCTCGCTGAGGGCGGCTTTGGCGTCTGGACCCAGGCAGCAGGGGAGGGGGAAGGCGCGGAAGGGGGTAAAGGCGCTTCCTGCGCAATGCCAGCGATGTCATTGGTGTCATCATCGGCTCCTTTTCTGACCGCCCGGCGTGTGATTTTGGCTACGGGCGGCTTGGCGCTGCCCAAATCCGGCAGCGACGGGGCTGGACTGGAAATCGCCCGCCGGTTGGGGCATTCTGTTATTCCAACCACTCCAGCCCTGTGCCCGCTTGTGCTTCGGGCGTCCTCCGAACCCGGCGGGCGTTTCGCCGAGTTCAGCGGGATGGCGTTGTCGGCGCGCCTGCTCCTTGTTTGCGCAAAAACCGGCAAGACACTTCACGAGGAACTGGGGTCATGCCTGTTCACACATTTTGGACTCAGTGGCCCGGTGGTGCTCAATTTTTCACGCCATTGGCTGCGGGCGCGCCTGGAAAGACCCGAAGAGCCGGTAGTGGTTTGCCTTGGGCATCCGTCGTTTCGATCCGTCGAGGAGTCGGACACCTGGCTGCGGGATGAGGCGGTGCGCCATCCCCGGCGCACGGTAGCCACCGCGCTTGAGGCGCTCTATCCCGAACGATTCGCTCGCGCACTGGCGCCAAGGGATCTGTGCCTAGGCAATCTGCCGCGCCAGGAACGCCGCCGGCTTGCTAACAATATGGCGCGCATGCTGCTCGATGTGGCAGGCGATCGAGGATATGCTTTCGCGGAAGTCACTGCTGGAGGAGTTGATTTGCGCGAGATCGATCCGAAGACAACGCAGTCACGACTTGTTCCAGGGCTGTATTTCTGCGGCGAAATCCTTGATGTGGATGGAAAAATCGGAGGCTTTAACTTCCAGTGGGCGTGGTCCAGCGCCTATGTGGCAGGAAACGCCGCGATCAGCATGGAGCGCAGCAGGCCCGGATAGCGCGCCGAGCGCAGAGCCAGGATCATTATAGCACGATGCAACGTTTAATTAGAAAAAAATAATAACGAAAGTTGTCTCAACTTGATAACGAGCGCCCTCGTGTCAAGTGTATCAAAATGAGCATTTGAGCTCTTGCGGCGGCTAACAGGATTGCAACTGAATTGATTTCAATTATCCAGCGAGTTTCTATGGGGGAGATCCCCAATTATTATTTTTTGAACGTGTTCGTTTTTCTATTGACCACCTTCCAAATTATGCCTATTTTGCCACCCGTGTTCGGGAGAACGCCATTCCCGATTTGATGGAAGAAAGGAGAGCTGACCAGGCAGCAACTATTTTCCTCCCTCCCCTCCTCCAAGGGCTGGGGCGTCTTTCGGGACGCTCTGGCCCTTTATAGTTTAATAGCAAAATGCAATTTGCTTTCTGAGATGTTCGTTTTTATTGGTATTTGTTTTTTGCCGCGCGAGTGAGCCGCAAAAGTCAGCGTCTCTGGGATTGACATTGCACCGGGTCGCGGCAAGGCATGAACGTCTCGGCGCCGCGGGGAGTTTGTCTCCGCGCGCGGCACGGTTTTTGCACGCGCCGAATTTCATTATCATAAGGATGACTTGATCCATGCGCGTCTCGTTGCGTTGGTTGCGCCAGTATGTCCCCTTGGACATGCCTCTTGCCCAGATTGTGGAAACCCTGACCATGCTTGGCCTCGAAGTCGAATCCGTGGTCGATCTCGGCTGGGATTCCAAGCGGCTTGTCATTTGCGAGATTCTCGACGTCCGCCCGCATCCCGATGCGGAAAAACTGGTTCTGTGCACCGTCATGGCGGATGAAGCCAAACCGCTCGAAGTGGTTTGCGGCGCGAAGAACATGAAGGCGGGCGATCGTGTGGTTCTGGCAAAGGTCGGGGCCAAACTGCCGCCCTCGAGCGCGCATCCCGAGGGTATTGAGATGAAACCCGCGCGCATCCGCGGCATTGTGTCGAACGGGATGCTTTGCTCGGGCATCGAGATGGGTTACAACGACGACACAAGCGGCATCATGATCCTCGCGCCCAACGCGCCTGTCGCTGAGCCGTTCGACGCGCTGCTCGAAATCAAAGTCACGCCCAACCGCCCGGATTGCCTTTCGGTGATTGGGGTGGCTCGCGAACTGGCCGCCGCCACGCGGAAAAAACTGACCGTCCCTGCTCCAGTGCTAAACGAAATCGAAGAGCGCGCGGATTCGGCCGTCCGCATTCAGGTGCCCGCGCGCGAACAATGCCCGCGCTACACAGCGCGAGTTGTGCGCGGCGTAAAAATCGGCCCCAGTCCGTTGTGGCTCCAGCGCGCCGTCGAGAGCGCGGGGCTGCGCGCCATCAACAACGTCGTCGATGTAACGAACTACGTCATGCTCGAGATGAACCAGCCGCTGCACGCGTTTGATCTCGAAAAAATCTCGCAGCGCCGGATCATTGTCCGCCTGGCCGAACAAGACGAGCCGATGCAAACGCTCGACGGCCAGGAGATGAAACTCGCCGCGTCGGATCTCGTGATCGCCGACGCAAAAGGCCCGGTGGCGCTCGCCGGCGTTATGGGCGGGTTGCAGTCGGAAATCTCGCCCGAGACCTCGACCGTCCTGATCGAGTCGGCTTACTTCAATCCGCCGACGATCCGCCGCACGAGCAAACGCCTCGATAAATCCACGGATTCTTCTTATCGGTTCGAACGCGGAACCGATCCGCGCCGCCTGCTGCTTGCGCTCGACCGCGCCGCGGAACTGATCCAGCAAACCGCCGGGGGCGAAATTCTGAAGGGTGCGATCGACGTCCTTGGCCCCATCCCTGAACCCAAACCCGTGTGGATTTCTGTCGAGCGGCTGAATCAACAACTCGATATGCGCCTCTCCGGCCGAGACATTGCAGACACTCTGATTGCGCTCGGTTTTGAAATCCTGCGCACCGACCCCGAGCGCTTGCAGGTGGGCATCCCGAGCCACCGCGTCGATATCTCACTCGAAGCGGACCTGGTTGAGGAGGTGGCGCGCCTGATCGGATATGGGAAAATTCCACCCAGCCTGCCTTCAACTGTGGCGAACGCGCATTTGCCTGCGCCGCTGGCCGCCTTGCGCGATCAACTGGCCGAATGCATGGTCGGCGCGGGATACAACCAAACAATCAACTACTCTTTTATCGCCGAGGAAGACCTTCAGCGGCTCGAACTGCCTGCGGACCGGCTGATCCGCCTGCGCAATCCACTCTCGAAGGACCAATCTGTGATGCGCACGTCGCTCCTGCCGGGCATCCTGGCGAATGTCGTTCGCAACCAGAACTTCGGCGTGCTGGATATTCGACTGTTCGAGATCGGGCGGATTTACCTCGCGCCGAATGCGCCGGGCGCGGCCGATGCAAAGGCCGCCGCGGAGTCCCCAGCGCCGTCAGAAGCCCAGGCCCCCGCCCGTGCCGGTCTGGAAGCGGAAGGCGTGACGTCCGTGGTGGCGCCCGCCGGGCTGCCTCCGGCTGCGCAGGAAGACACTTACTTGATGGCGGCGCTTTCCGGCGGGGGAAAAACGGCATGGAATGAACCGCCGCAAGAGGCCGACTTCTTCGACATCAAAGGCGTGGCGGAAATGCTTCTGTCGGCGCTCGGTTTGGAAAAAGCGCAAATCGAAACGATCCGTGATGTGTCCTGGCTGCATCCGGGGCGCGCGGCCGCGCTGGTTCTCGATGGGCGGCGCGTGTGCTGGTTTGGCGAAGTGCATCCCGAAATAGCGCGCCGGCTCGATCTGCGCCGCCGCTTGTATTTGCTCGAAATGCCGCTCGATCCTCTTACTGCCGGACAGGCCGCGCGTAGCGAGGTCCGGTTCCGCGAACTGGCGAAATTCCCCGCCATGGAACGCGATCTGGCGCTGGTGGTGGGACGCGACGCGGCCGCGCTCGATATTGAACGCGTTATGCGCGCGCAGGCCCGCGATCTGCTCGAAAGCATCCGCCTGTTTGACCTTTACGAAGGCGCGAACATCCCGCCGGACAAAAAGAGCCTCGCCTATTCGCTCGTGTTCCGGCGCGCGGACCGCACGTTGACGGAAGACGAAGTGAATGCGGCGCTCGAACGGATTCTCAAGGCGCTGGCCGACCGCTTTGGCGCGGCGCTGCGAAGCGCATAGTTGCCAGGCAGAGGCAAATAGCAGGCAGGACTGGCGGGAGTGAGCTTTTGCCGGCGATCACGTAAATGGGACCTATGGGACGAATGAGACCCATGGGACATTTGCCTGCGAAAATACGCATCGCCACGTAATCGGCATGGATGAATACCCAACCGATTGTATAACAATGGGTCTTTTCACTGGAAAGCGTCTCATAGGTCCCATTTGTCCCATAGGTCTCATCTCATTAATGCAGTAGCAAGTATTCGTTTCGGCGTGAGGCTATGATGGAACCTTTCGATCGAGTGCCAACGTGGCTTGGACTGTCGGGATTGCCGGCGGCGATGAACCGTGCCGCGCATTCGCCGGCCGCGTGGGCGGTGTTTTGCCGCATCGTGGCGCTTGATTGCCGCTTGCATCCCGATGCGCCCGCTCCCGTTGAGATTTCCATCCGCGATCTGGCGCGCGATTGCGGCCTGGCCCCCGGCGCGGCACGCAAAGTCGTCGCCTCGCTGCGCAACAAGGCGTGGATCACTTGCTTTTTGCCCGATAACGACGAAGAAGGCGCGCTTTTCCAGGTGGCCGCGCCGCTGCCCGCGCCCATGTCGCCCGACGAGGTGCGCCGGGCCAATCCCGCGCTCTTTCCGGATGCGCAGGCGCCTTTGCGCTACGAGCTCGCGCCCGACGACGCGGCCGAGGCGGGTGGCGGCGGGGGAGGCGATGGCGCGGAAGACCCGGTGTTGCAGGAGATCATCGACCTGTATCTGAACAATGTGTCGATGAAGATCAATAATCTGATCCTCGACGAACTGCGGCTGATTCGGCGGCGTTTTCCGATCGCCCTGGCGCGCCGAGTGTTTTACCGCGCCAAAAAGCACGGTATTACGTCGATTGGCTGGGTAATGAAGCAGATGAGCCGCGATGCCGGCGGCGCCGCCAGCCCCAAGCGCAAAAAGCCTTCGCCGCCCGAAGAACCACGTTCGGATTAAGGCGCTCGCCCCGACTTTTATTTTCTGCTTTGCCTATACAAGACAACCGACTCGGCCGCATGGTGGCCGAATTGCATAGATTCTTATGCCACCTTTTCCAGCAGCCTGTTCCTTGTTTGGGACGGGAGCCGGACGGGCGCGAAAAAGCGGGACGGAAAGAGATAATCTTCTCCGGATTCGTCAATGATTCGCACCTGATCGTGGCTTTCGGCCTGCGCGTCGGGAATTCTTTCGTAGAGTTTGCGAATTTCCAGAGAGGCTTCATAGCCTTTGTTTGCGACGCAAAGAAGAAAAACGCGTTTCATAGTTTATCACTCCAGATATTTCTTGATCTTGATTTCTTTTCTTCCTTGCCGTGTCCTTCATACCAATGCAATTCGGCCAGTTTGACAGTCCCATCCGGCAGTTTGATCTTGGCGATGCCTTTGAGCTTTCACCAAGCGGCTTTTCCATACACGCGGTTCAATCGCCTAAGCTCGCGAATGCCACCGCCGGACGCGATTTTTTCAACCCAAGAATGTCTCCCAGTATCTCAAAAAACATAGGAGCACCCAATCATAATGGCCTTGTGCCATCTTCCAATGCCAATGGGAAGCCCCAAGAAGGCTTCGATTGGTGGCGGAAAAGATGCTGCCAACAACACGCCTTCCTGGCAAGGCTGCTGGCGCAGGCCCTTTACCAGTTCTTGATTATCAAAACCTGTTTAAAAGGCACAATCGGTTTGTGAACGCCCAAGCAAAAGTCATGAGGGCGCGCCGCCTAAGACAAAGCCCCAAGCGCCTCTTGCAAGGATTGAAAGCGCGGAGCGCGCCGTGACAAATATGGGCAGCTCTATTGCGCTTCGCTGTCGGCTGCTTCAGTTTCACAACGACATTCACAACATAGCGCGGCGAATTTTTATGACGTCGGCCGGTCCAGATGATGCAGGTATAGTCGCCCAAGGATTGCTTTGAGGTCCAGGGCGTTGACGACTCTTTGATCTCGGCGCGGGTGGGCACAAACAGGCAGAAGCTTTCCTCGGCCTCGGCGGCTACCGGGTTATTCATGCTGATCGCGAATTCGCCCGGTGCGCGTTCCTGGATTCCATACTTTTGCGTGGCTGCTGGGTCCTTGACGCGCCCGAACATGACACGGCCAATGACGGCATGAAGAATGGGGGCTTTGCCGCCGTAGCTCAGGCGCGCTTCTCTCGGAGCGGCGCCATTTTGTCCGCCCGGAAGATCGACGGGGAACCCTAGGCCGCCCAAGGAATTCTTTCCAGCCGACTGGACGGGTCCCATCCAGAGGCGGCCTTGCGCGTCGAGCACATACAGATGGGTGGCAGCGCTGACTCCCGCTGCGGCTCGTCTCTGGGTCTGGTCGTGGACCTGCGTCACATAGTCGATAACCGCAACGGGAAACATCTCCTTAGTATGGCGGACTTCGCGTTCGGACAAGCCGCCATAAGCGTGTCGAGCGACTCGGGGGCGCGGCCTTGCCTTCGGAGCGTCGTGATTGCCTGGTTGCGGACGATTACGGCCACCCATGCGCCGAATCGGTCGGGCCGGGCAAGGCGGTCCAGCCGTGTGTAGGCCGTGATGGAAGTCTCGTGCGCGGCTTCCTCCGCCTGATCGGCGTTCTTCAGAACGCGATAGGCTACGCTAAAGGCCATACCCTTGTAAGCGGTCCACCAGGACCGCATAAGCGTCCTTGCGGCCTTGCAGAACCTCGCGCACTGCCTGATCGTCTGAGAACTGCTCCATCGAATCGCCGGCCGCCTTCCCGGCCTTCCGCAACATAGGACGCCGTGGCGCCCCAAAGGTTACTTGCTATCGTTTTCCTCTTTTTCGCTCGAAAGGCAAGCGCCGCACCACTATATTGGCGCCTGTGTTCTCGGCGAACACTTTTGGGGAAGGATATATATTCGCGACGCGAGCGAAAAAGGTAAAATACAAGATGATCACCGACAACATTCTCGATCTCATCGGCAATACGCCGCTGATCCGTCTGAACGGCGAAAAGGTATTCGCGAAGGCGGAATTTCTCAACCCGGGCGGGAGCGTGAAGGACCGCGTGGCGCTCGCAATGATCGAAGGCGCGGAACGCGATGGCAAATTGCGTCCAGATTCGATCCTCGTCGAGCCAACTTCGGGCAATACGGGCATCGGAGTGGCGCTCGTGGGGCGGCTAAAGCACTACAAAGTCCGCATTGTCATGCCGGAGAACATGAGCGAAGAGCGCAAGAAGCTCATCCGGGCGCTCGGAGCGGACCTCGTTCTGACGCCCGCCGCCGAAGGTATTGGCGGAGCGGTCGAGCGTGTGCGTCAAATGGCCGCGGAAGACCCGCGCATTTTTGTCCCACAACAGTTCGAGAACCCGGACAATCCGCGCGTCCATTACGAGACCACCGCGCGCGAACTCTGGCGCCAGATGACGGGCAACGTGGATTGCTTTGTGGCGGGCGTTGGCAGCGGCGGAACGCTCCAGGGCGTGGGCAAGTTCCTGCGCGAACACAAACCGGATGTGCGCATCGTGGCCGTCGAACCCAAAAACGTCTCGGCGTTGCTGGGGCATGAACCGGGTCTGCATCAAATCCAAGGCATTGGCGACGGCTTCATTCCGGCGGTGCTCGATGTGTCCATTGTCGATGAAGTTGTCGAAGTCACAGACGAGGATGCGATTTCGACCACACGTCAATTGGGTGGCGAATGCGGCCTGCTGGTGGGGATTTCATCGGGGGCAAACGTCTGGGCGGCGCGCCAGATGGCCCGCAAAATCAAAGGCAATGTGGCCACTATCCTGCCTGATCGCGCCGAACGTTATTTCAGCACTTCGCTTATGTAGAGCCTGTAACACTCCACAGGGCAGGCCACAACGGAGCATAGGCACATTTCAAAGGCAAAAAAAAGAGCCGGGCAAAGCCCGGCTCGAGAAGGGAGACACATGCGTGAAAACTTTATGGGCAACCCCTAACCCTGTTTGACTCTCGTTTATTAGGAAATAAGATAAACAATGTAGATGAAGAGGGCCATCGCCAGAAGCCCAACCGTGGCCTTGACGGTTCGCATGAATGGCTGATGATGCTCCATCCAGAAATCCGCCGCCCTCTCTACTACCTGGTCGAACTGGTCATTACTTTGAATCATGTTCTTCATTTGTCTGTTCCCCTCTTTTCATTCGGCCCCGAGATTCCTCTCGGGTCTTCTGGAAAGTAAGCATGTATTGTGCCAAGAAGCGCCGCGTTGACGCATATTATGTAACTCAAGCAATATCAATTTATTGCGAATAGCGTCACTTTTTCGCGGCGGCAATTTTCCGGCCGGATGATGCATGAGTGCGACGGTTGCTCTGGCAGGCGTGCAACATTCGAACTCGGCCGCCGAACTGCCCCTTGCTCCGAACGAGGCCCCGAGGCTCCGGATTTGCCTGAATCGCCGCAGGGGAGTCGGCGAGAGGGCCGGTGAGCGAGCTCCTTGCGCGATTGCCCCGTTTGTCTTCAAGAAATGGATTCATAATGAAGTGCGAATCCCTGTTGCGGCAGACAAAAAACTTTTCTAATACATGACGGGGGCGAAAATCCATGCAGGCAGCAGGGGGCTTTTGGCGAGTCTGACAATGCTTGCTCTTGCAGCCCCTGGACAGCAGAGGCCAATACAATCCTTCGGACGGATGTGTATTTCATGCTATCGGAACAGAGCGTATGGATCATCGAAGGTGTTAAAACGGATAGTCACGATCTGGCGCAATGGGTGGAAAAAACCGGGAAGCCCTTGCGGATGTTACGCGCCTCGGAATTGGAGGAGGCGGCGTGGCAATTGGGGCCGCGAATGGAGCCTCCCTTAATTGTTGTGGATGCACGGGGCGAGGACATCCGCCGCCGCACCGGACGCCAGAACGTGGAAAGCTGGATGCAATTGGCGCGCGCCCGCGCGTGGGAAGCGCCTATGCTTTTGTGTGTATCGCGCCTTTCGCCGGGCGAGGAATGCGGATGGGGCCGGCAGGATGCCACAGAGGTGCTGGTGTCGCCATCGGGCGAAATGTTCGAGGAAAAAGTGAAATACTGGATGGGACGCCGCGTGGGAACGCTTGGCCATTCGGCGGTTTCGCTGCTGGCTGTGTTGCGCGATACGGGGGCGGTGCTGGCGCAGGCGGGAGAAGACTCGACGCGATGGCGGAAATTTCTGCGAGCGCTTTTGCGTCATTTTCGCGCGCGAACCGGGTCAATCCTGCTTCTAAACACCAGCGATGCCAGCACGTTGACTCCGCTAACGGCCATTGGCTTGCCTGTGCCGGTTGCGCAAGCGCGGTCGCTGCCTTTGGCTGGGTCTATCACGGAAAGGGTAATTCAGGAGGATCGTTCCCTTTTGCTTCAGGGGCGCCTGACCCGGGGCGGAGAGGTGGGCTTGCAAGGCCGCCATGCAGTTCCGCCTTCGAGCGCCATTGCTGTTCCCTTGCGGTGCGGCGATCAGGTGCTTGGGAGCCTGAATGTCTCGCGCGTTGGCCAGGCGGCCCGTTTTATGCCGTCGGATTTGTTTGCGGTCGAAATCGTGGCCGTCCAGGTGGCTCTGGCTGTGGCGAATATGCGCCTGCTGGATCGAGTGCGCGAAAGCGAACGCCTGGCCGTTGTTGGACGAACCACAGCGGAAATATCCCATTGCGTGAAAAACATCCTTACAGGCGTCAAAGGGGCCATGTTTCTCCTGGAACGCGGGCTGCAACAGGGCATGGAAGACCTGCTTCCCACTTCGCTCGGGACGCTTAAGCATTCTGTTGGGCGGCTGCAAAACCTGATTGGCGACCTGTTGGACATCAGTAAAAAGCGCGAACCAGACCCGCGTCCGGTGGACTTGCGCGGAGTGATGACCGATCTCGAAAACCAGCTTCGCTACCGTTGTGACCAGCAAAAAGTCGAGTTGGCTGTGTCCGCCTGTGATAAAATTCCCATTCTGATGCTCGAAGAAGACAGGCTGTTTCGCAGCCTGATGAATCTGGGTCTTAACGCCATTGACGCGATGCCCGCCGGGGGAAGGCTTGAAATAAAGGCGCAATGGCATCGCGCCGCGGAATCGCATAAATCCTGCGAAGTTAAGGAAGCCAGCCCCCCCGGCGCCGCCGAGGCGCCTGGCATGTTGGAAGTATGCGTTCTTGATACCGGGTATGGGATTCCCCCCGATATAATCGATAAAATCTTTGATGGATTTTTCAGCACAAAAGGCTCAGGCGGAACGGGTTTGGGGCTGGCGTCGGTGCGCAAGTATGCTCTGGAATCGGGCGGAAGCATCGAGGCATCGAACCGCGAAGAGGGTGGAAGCCAGTTTCGGCTGATAATTCCCGCCCGAAGCGCCAAAAGAATTGCATGAAAGCGGTTGCGTTGTTCGCGCGAAAGTATTTATACAGCCGCAGATAATTTCAAAGTATAATATGCAATTGTCAGGCGAGCGCCAAGTATCTCTTGCGCAACGCAACCGCTTGCGTATAATTGCCTATGCATGGGTGCAAGAGGGTATTCTGCTCGCGAGGCGGCCGTATGGACAGATGTGCTGTAATTACCACTGATTCGGAACTTCTTTTCGGCTTTTCGCCCAGACCGGTCCGGTGTCCGAGCGGGCTGATTTTGGGGGGCGGGGAAGTCTATCCAGAAATCAATTTTACGCTGCCTCCCATGACAATATCCGAGGCAACGTGGCCGGATGTGCGCCGCGAGTATAATGAAATGATTGAGGGCATCTGCCGCCGCGCCACGGACCTGGAAGCGCCGGGACTGGTTATTGAATTTGAACTCCTTCCGCCAATGACGGCGCGTCCGGAGTGGGGTGCTGAGATTACGGCGATATTGCGGCGCGCTTTGGATCATTATGCGGCCGAACACGGTCTTCGATCTGTTTTGCGTGTGACTCCGACGGATATTCGCGACACAGAGCGCCCCCCGCACATGAGCAAGGGCCGTCTGCTCGATACCACACTGCGTTCGTTTCGACTCTGCGCCGAGGCGGGCGGCGAATTGCTCTCGATCGAGTCCACGGGCGGCAAGGAAGTGCATGATGAGGCGCTTCTCAACGGCAACGTGGGGCTTATGATATTTGCCTTGGGCGTGCTGGGCGCGCGCGACATGCGGATGCTTTGGGGGCAGATCGCCGAAATTGCCCGTCAAACAGGAACGATTGCCGCAGGCGACACGGCGTGCGGATTTGCAAACACAGCGATGGTGCTTGCGGACCGCTCGATGATTTCCAAGACCTTTGCCGCGGTGGTGCGCGTGGTATCGGTTGTGAGGAGTCTGCAAGCCTATAAGGCGGGCGCAGTTGGCCCGAGCAAGGATTGCGCCTATGAAGGTCCTTATATCAAGGCGATGGCAGGAGTTCCCATTGCGATGGAGGGAAAATCGAGCGCCTGCGCGCATCTGAGCACACTGGGCAATATCGCGGGAGCCTGTTGCGACCTCTGGAGCAACGAGTCAGTGCAGAATGTGCGGCTGCTAAGCGCGAGCGCGCCGGTTGTGTCTGTCGAGCAGCTGATTTTTGACTGCCGTCTGATGAACCAGGCCCTTCGCGAGGGACGCAAGTCCGCGCTCATGTTTCAACGTTGGATGGTTGACAGCGACGCATCGCTTGATCCGCAGGCATGGGTGCTGCGGCCCGATGTTGTCGTGGAAATATCACGCGGGTTGTCCGAATGCGACGATCCGCTGGCGATGGCCTTCCGCGCCGCGGAACTTGCGCTCGATACGCTCGACCGCGCCCGGGCCGGGGGGCGTCTGCGCCTTTCCGATACGGAACACCGCTGGATGGACCTGATGGCAGCCGAAATTGAGTCGCTGCCACGCGATGCGGAGTCGCTGGCCACCCTGGCGCGAGCGGAGGTGCCGCGCGAAAAGTGGCTTCCCGAGGAATACGGACTGGCCGCTGCCTGCCGATAAATTCACTCTTCTTGCCTTCGCGCTTTTGCGCTTTCGCGCTGAATCCTCCGCCTCGCCCGGGGAGGCGGCGCCAACTTCTTCTTGCCCGAGAGCGTGGTTTTGAGGATGAGAAAGCCCGGCTTGCGCGGGAACGGCGTGTATGCGTCGGCGGCGCAAGTCCATGAATATCACTCATCGAAGGAGAACGGTAACCATGATGGATAACCTGATTGCGTGCGCCGGATTGCTGCTTCTGGGCGTAGGAATGATGCAGACAGGCGCCTTTGCCCAGGGCGCGAATCCCAAGGGCGACCTTGGCCCGGAACTCGATCCGAAAGTGGACTATTACGTCATTCTACATACAACAAAAGGCAAGATCGTAGGCCTGTTCAATACCGAGAAGTCGCCGATTACTACGCGCAATTTTATCAACCTGGCCGAAGGAACGCGTCCGTGGCTCGATCCGAAGAGCAATCAGTGGGTGAAGCGGCCCTTTTTTGATGGCCTCAAATTCCATCGCATCATCCCGGGATTTATGATCCAGGGCGGTTGCCCGCGCGGCAATGGCACGGGCGACCCGGGCTACAAGCTCAAAGGCGAGGCAAATAACGGCTTGCTGCACAACAAACCTGGCGTTTGGGCAATGGCCAATTCCGGCTCGCCCGATACGGCGGGCTGCCAGTTCTATATTACGGAAGTGCCCACGCCATTCCTCAACGGTGGCTATACGGTTTTTGGCGAAACGGTGGACGGTATGGACGCCGTGAAAAAGATCATCAACGGCCCGCGCGGCGGCCCGAGCAACGACAAAGCACTCGAGCCGGACGTGATTCAGCGCTGCGAAGTCATCCGCGTGAAGAAGGGCGCCGACCCGAAGTCGCGCCCCTGGGAAAAACCCGAACTGATCGTCAAGCGCGAAACCGCCCCGGCGGCCCCCGCGGCGGCAGCGGCCCCAGCGGCTGCGCCGAAACCTGCCTCGGCAGATTCCTCCTCCTCGCCCAGCAAGAAGCAGTAAGGGGAGTTGTGGGTTGGGGGTTGTGAGTTGTGGGCGAAGAAGTGGGCGGTGGGCAGGGATCAGTGAACAGGAATCAGTAGGCAGTGAGCAGTAATATAAGGGCAGAGGTTTTGGGAGGAGCCTCTGCCCTTTTGGTTGTTTAGGTCCTTTCCTGCTTGCGGATAGCAAGGACCTAAAGGACTAAAGGGACATCTTTTTCCGAACCCTTTTGGTGGTGCCATAGAATGCGAATCGGCCTTGTGACAATTGGCTGCGACAAAAACGCCGTTGATAACGAGTATCTGGCGGGATTGCTGGAAGAGCGCGGGCATGAGGCGTTCGCGGCGGGGGAGGGGCCTGAGGAAATGCCAGAGGCGAATCCGGCGAACGCAGCGGCCGATACGAGCGCGGCGGGCGGCGCGCCCGATGTTGTCATTATCACAACCTGCGGATTTCTTGATGCGACGCGCCAGCAATCGGTCGAGGTGATCGAGCGCTGGATTGCACTGCGGCGCGCCTTGGGCGGCGTCAAGCCTCGCGTTGGCGTGATCGGGTGCCTGTCGCAGCGCATGGGCGAGAACTTGCGCCGCCAAATTCCTGGAATCGACTTTCTGGCAGGAGTGGCGCAGTTTGACCGCGTCGTCCGCCTGATCGAGGCCCACGAATGCCCGGCAGGGGCTGTCATTCCGCCGCCTCCCCGCGTGGAAATTCCCCGCATAATGCCGCGCAAACGCCTGGAAAAAACTCCGCATTCGTATTTGAAAATTTCCGACGGCTGCAATCATTCGTGCTCGTTTTGCTCGATTCCGCTGATGAAAGGCCGGCTTTGCAGCGTGCCGCGCCCGGTGCTTGTCGAAGAGGCGAGGCGGCTCGTGGCGGGGGGCGTGCGCGAAATCAACCTCGTCGCGCAGGACACAAGCGCTTACGGCCTCGACACGGAAGGCCGGCCGGCGCTGGCGGAACTCCTCGAAGAACTCGCGGCTGTTCCGGGCGATTTCTGGATTCGCATTTTCTATTTGTATCCGACGACCATTACGGATCGCTTGATCGAGGTCGTGGCGCGCGAGCCGAAAATTGTAAAATATCTCGATATTCCTTTGCAGCATCTGGACGAAGGCATTTTGCGCTCTATGCGGCGCCCGCATGATGCGGCGCGTTCGCTCGATCTCATCCGCCGGATGCGCGAGGCGATTCCCGGGCTGGTGCTGCGCACGACGTTCATCGTGGGATTTCCGGGCGAGACCGAGCGCGCTTTCCGCAATTTGCTGGCGGGAATTGAGGAAATTGCCTTCGAACGGATGGGCGCGTTTTTGTTTTCGCCTGAACCCGGCACGCCCGCGATGGATATGCCGAACGCCGTCGATGCCAAGCGCGCCGCCAAACGCTTCGACCGCCTCATGCGGCTCCAGGCGGAAATCAGCGCGCAATGGTGCGCCTCGCAAATCGGGTCGCGCCGCCGCGTGCTTATCGAGTGCGCCGACTCCGAACGCCCTGGATGCTGGATTGGGCGCTCCTATAGCGAAGCGCCGGATGTGGACGGATTTGTGCGCGTGCGGTCTGGCAAGGGAGAAACGCAGGCGGGCAGAGAATCGCGAACAACTGAAAATGTGCAATCCGCGGAAAGCGCATCTTCAGAGAAAACCATTTTTGCGCCAGGAGAATTTGTCGATGTCCTCATAGATCGCGCGGACATTTATGATCTGGAAGGCCGGCTGGCGCCAAAGGAAAAAACGTAAGTCAAAGGATATTCGCCTTTCCGTATGCGCGCTTGAAATATCGCAGAATCCATTCAAGGTTTTACGGATGGATTTGCGAAGCGGCCAGGGCGCGGAGGTCGGCGTGGTAATCCTGCAGCGCGCGGATGGCAAACGTTCCGTGTTTGGCGGCCTGCAAAGCTCCGGCGGCGGCGCGTGCCGCGGAAACCGTTGTGATTAGCGGCAAATCACGCGCAATGGCCTCCACGCGAATGGACTTTTCGTCGGAAGTCGAAGGCGGTCCGCTCGTTGTCGTAATAATTAGCTGAACTTCGTTATTGATGATGAAATCGAGAACATGCGGGCGGCCTATGCTGATTTTCTCGCATAGTTCGGCGGGAACCCCGCGCGCTCGCAAATACCGGCAGGTTCCGCGTGTTGCGATGATGCGATAGCCCAGATCGCGCAAGGTCTCGGCCACAGGCAGAATGGCGGGTTTGTCCGGGTCGGCAATGGAAACGAACACGCCGCCTTCGCGCGGAAGCCGCAGCCCCGCCGCCCATTCCGCCTTGTAAAATGCCAGTCCGTAATTCGGGTCGATTCCCATCACCTCGCCGGTCGAACGCATTTCAGGACCGAGCGTGATTTCGCAGCCGGGGAAACGATTGTAGGGGAGAACGACTTCCTTGACCGCATAGTGTGTGATTTCGGGTTCGCGCTGGAAACCGAGTTCGCGCAGCGTCCGCCCTGCCATGATTTTCGCCGCTAGTTTGGCCAGAGGCACGCTTATGGTTTTAGACACATAAGGCACCGTGCGGCTGGCTCGCGGGTTCACCTCGAGCACATAGACCTGATTGTCTTTCACGGCAAATTGAATGTTCATCAATCCGCGCACTTTAAGGGCTTTGCCCATGGCGGATGCATTCTGGCGAATGGTTTCCAGGACGGGTTCCGTAAGCGTCCGGCTTGGGATAATGCACGCCGAATCGCCCGAGTGAATTCCCGCCATCTCGATGTGTTCCATAATGGCGGCCACGACGACTTGCTCGCCGTCGCAAAGCGCATCCACATCGACTTCGGTGGCGTCCTGGAGAAAGTCGTCCACAAGGACCGGGTGCTCGGGCGAAACTTGCACGGCGCGCTGCATGTATTCGCGCAGCGTATCTTCGTTATAGACAATTTCCATTGCGCGTCCGCCGAGAACGTAACTCGGCCGCACCATGACAGGATAACCGATTTCCTGCGCCACGGCGCGGACTTCCTCGAAGGAATTCCCCCATCCGTTTTTGGGCTGGAGAATCCCTAGGCCGTTGAGGAGTGCGCCAAACCGTCCGCGATCCTCAGCGAGATCAATCGAATCGGGCGAGGTTCCGATAATCGGCACGCCTTCGCGTTCGAGCGCCCGAGCCAGGTTGAGCGGCGTCTGGCCGCCAAACTGCACGATCACGCCATCGGGGCGTTCGAGGTCGCAGATGTTAAGCACGTCCTCGACCGTGACAGGCTCGAAGTAGAGTTTGTCCGAAATGTCGTAATCCGTAGATACCGTCTCGGGATTCGAGTTGACCATGATGGCCTCGAATCCTTCCGCGCGCAGGGCAAATACGGCGTGGACGCAGCAGAAGTCGAACTCAATGCCCTGGCCGATGCGGTTGGGGCCGCCGCCGAGGATGATGATTTTCTTTTTTGCGCTCGGGACGCTTTCGTTGTGTTTTTCATAAGTTGAGTAAAAATACGGCGTTTCGGCTGCGAATTCGCCGCCGCAGGTATCCACGCACTTATAGGCGGCGCGCATATTGTTCGAGCGGCGGAAATGGCGCGCGGCATCTTCGCCTGTGCGCGTGAGCCAGCCGATCTGCCGGTCGGAAAACCCGGATTGCTTGGCGTTCCAAAGCAATTCGAGCGCATCACGTTTTTCGTCGGCGGTGGGGGGAACGCCGTCCGCGTGCGTTTCGTGTTCGCGCCAGGGCAGTTTGCATTTCGCTTCGAGCGCGCCGTGGACGATGCAATGGCGCAGCGCGGCCGACTCCTTGATGCCGCCTTCCATCTCGATGATTTCTTCGATCTGGCGCAGGAACCACGGATCGACGCCCGTCAGGCTGCAGATTTCCTGCATGCTCATTCCCTGCAGGATGGCTTCCTTGATGTAAAAAATCCGCTCTGGATTCGGGCGCTTGAGGAGCGTTTCGAGGCGGTCGCCCGGATCGAGTTTGACGCCGTCCGCGCCGAGGCCGAAGCGGCCGATTTCGAGTCCGCGCAAGCCTTTTTGCAGCGCTTCCTTGAACGTGCGCCCGATGGCCATTGTTTCGCCGACGCTCTTCATTTGCGTGCCGAGCACCGGCTCCGCGCCGCGGAATTTCTCGAAGGCGAAGCGCGGAATTTTCACGACGCAATAGTCGATCGTTGGCTCAAAGCACGCGGGCGTCTTGCGCGTGATGTCATTCGGGAGCTCATCAAGCCGGAACCCGACGGCCAGTTTGGCGGCGATTTTCGCAATGGGGAATCCCGTGGCCTTCGAGGCGAGAGCCGACGAACGCGACACGCGCGGATTCATTTCAATCGCGGTGCGCCGTCCCGTCCGTGGATCAACGGCGAATTGGATGTTCGAACCGCCCGTATCGACGCCGATCGCGCGGATGATCTTTTTCGCGTCGTCGCGCATCGCCTGATATTCGCGGTCGGTCAGCGTCTGGATCGGCGCCACGGTAATCGAGTCGCCCGTGTGGACGCCCATCGGGTCGAAGTTTTCAATCGTGCAGATAACGACAAAATTGTCCGAGCAGTCGCGCATGACCTCGAGCTCGAATTCCTTCCAGCCGAGAAGCGATTGCTCGATGAGCAGTTCGTGGACGGGCGAGGCTTGCAGGCCGCGGTGCGCCGTCGCGCGGAATTCCTCGATATTGTAGCACGTTCCGCCGCCCGTTCCGCCGAGGGTGTAGGCCGGGCGGATGATGCACGGGAATCCGAGCCGCTGCGCAATGGCTTCGGCCTCGGCCATTGTGTGGGCGATGCCTGAATCGGGGACATCAACCCCGATGGAAATCATCGTGTCTTTGAATGCCTGGCGGTCTTCGGCGCGGTGGATCGCTTCGTAATTCGCGCCAATCAGTTCGACGTTATGCTCGCGCAACACGCCCTTGCGGCTGAGATCGGCGGCGAGATTGAGCGCCGTCTGCCCGCCAAGGGTGGGCAGAAGGGCCTGCGGGCGTTCTTTGCGGATGATTTCAGTGACGATCTCGACCGAAAGCGGCTCGATATAGGTGCGATCGCCGAACTCCGGGTCGGTCATGATGGTCGCCGGGTTCGAGTTGACGAGAACGACCTCGTAGCCTTCTTCGCGCAGTGCTTTGCAGCCTTGCGTGCCCGAATAATCGAATTCGCAGGCCTGTCCGATGACGATCGGGCCAGAGCCGATGATGAGTATTTTTTTGATATCCGTTCGTTTAGGCATCGGGGTCCGGTGGGGGGGATGGGATGGCGCGGGGCCTGGGAGCAAGACATGGCCCCGCCAAAGTCGCGCTAGTGATACTCACCCCGCCGCGCCAATCAAGCCTAACCCGCCGCGTGGGAGGGCAATGGGCGCAATTATGACTCAAGCGAATAGGACTGCAAAAATTGTAGTGCAGACTGTCTGGCCTCGAATTCCGCCCGAATGCGATCCCCATTTGAGTATTGAATCTCTATTTCGTATCGAACCAGTGCAGAATTTGCCATTTGTTCGGCATAGTTTATAATACTCTCCATTGCTTCGCTAACCGTCTGGCACTCAATCTGAGTTCCATGAAGAGGCAAAACAATCACTCGGATAATCCGCCGCTCCACGGCCTTTGCAAGCGCCGAGAGAAATTGAGCGATTTCCCCTTGGTTTGCTTTTGCCAGCTTTTGGGCAATCGCTCGCTGCTTCGGTTTGGAAAGCGCCCTCCACTTCAATATCTCTTGGCGAAACTCTTCATCTGCGGTGCTCTCATTAAAATCCGCGTGTATTCCGGCAGATTTGAACGCGGCAATCACGGTCTTGTATGGAAAATAGATTACGGAGAATCCAAGGGATCGAAGCTGCTGCAACGCGCCGTCAGTGAACACGCCTGCCAGCACAGCGCCAAGAAAGGGAAGCGATTGGCGATATGTTTCCCGCAAAGGAAGAATCGCTCCCTGAATCTCCTGGGCTTTGTTTCTGGAATGTTTTGTATATCGTCTCCAGGCCACTTCGATAAAGGCAATAGGCTTGCCTATTTTATCTTCTGTTCCATCACGTTCCAAAACGAAATCCAGATCATGGACATTTTCATACCTATCAACCCATGACACTTTTTTCCCATAACGCGCAGCGCGTTTTCCTTTCTTGTCCAGGAAAAGAGCGTGTCTTTTCGCAAACTCCAACAGCAGCGGCTCAATCGCCGATTCCAATGTTTCGCCAATGATCTGTCCAAATTGATGCGCCGGCGACTGAGCCATGTTCATCCATCCACCCAAAGACGCCCCTCGCAAAGAGGCGTTCGATGCTTTCTATTTTTCCATTTTATATTTCTATCTCTGATCTTTTCAAAACGATAGCAATGAAATCCGGCAGAAAGAGCCAGTTCTCCCAGCCATTTTTCCACAGGCACATGAATGCCATAAGGCGCCGAGTCTCCAATCACAAAACATACGAGCGCGCTGGGGCGGCACACGCGCCGCAAAGATTTCCAGACCCGCGCCAAATCAGAAAAATACAACGCTACCATGAGGTCGTAGTCTTTTTTCCCGCCGTGACAGGTTTTTTCGATTTCCAGCCGTTTGCATATCTGAAATACGTCCGGCCGAATGGGAGATAATAAGTCGTTTGCTAAAATTTCGTCCAAAGTTCCGCGAAGACCCGCAGCATGCTGCGTGCATGATCGAACTAAATGGCGGCGCACATGGCCCTGTAAATCCCCCCAGCCATTGATTTCTCCTAAAAAAGTCATTTCCAGCCGTGCGGCATCCGCATAATCGTAATTATTCGCATAAGGAGGCGAAGTGATAACTAAATCCACCGAGGAATCTGCAAGGGAAAGGCATTGGCGTGCGTCCTCCTCGTAAATTTCCGCCATATTCGTTCTGGATTGGCTTCGAGCCGATGCCATATCTGCGGCAAAAAGATGTATTTTAGCCCAATACGCTTCAAAAGGTTCTTTGCACGTTTTCTTTGATTTCTTTGGCAGAACATACTGCCATTGAGCTGTTCCCACAGGAGAGCATTCACGCAATATCGCCACTAGCGCAAGCCAGCATAATTCCGAGACAGCGCTCCCATCCGCGGCAGTTTCCCAAGCCCGCCGCAGCATATCCAGCCGTTTCAAGGTTTCATCAGGAAAGCATTTTCGGATAAGGGGAGGATAGGAATTCGTGCTCCCAACGATATGACGCGCCTTTTCAATAATCTCTTTTGCATGTGACAGGAAATCTCCACAATTTTGAGACCAGCCAAGCTTGGCCCGCGCCACTCGAAAGATAAATGGATGTGCCTCAACTCCCACTCCCTTTGTTCCGCAGAATTCGGCCTCCAAAAGAACGGTTCCTGAACCGGCAAATGGATCAAACACAACACGCCGGCCATTTGCCATTTCCTGCAGAATCAACTCCCGAACCCAAAGGGCCGAAAACCCGGCCGAATAGCGAAACCATCGGTGAATAGGCAGTGAGAGATTGCCTAAAAAGGTGGTAGATTGATCGGCAGAATGGGCCGATTCAATCAACTCAAACAGATCTTCTTGTATCGCAGGGGCATGAGGCAAGGCGTCTGGTCCTCCATCTTAAATTGAGGGCGCCTAGTGCACATCCGACGACTCAAAGTCTGCTACGTTACGCTCCGAATCACAAGCAAGTTGTAATGTCTTTTTCGGGTCCGATTTTAGCCTGTATGCGGAATTGAAGCGATTTATTATCTCCCCGCCGAGTTGAGCGGTTTGGGGCGGCAGGCAAACAGCGTCGCGGCCAGCATCACAATCAGTCCAAACGGCGTATACCAGGGCCAGCCCATCCGGATGTATTGCACCGTTCCTTCGGCATCCGTCCAAGAATACTTGTTCAGGAACAGCACAAACGCCACAAACGGCAGGAGGCGCAGGAACCCCAGGGGTTTGAAGGTGTCTCTGCGAATGAGCGACCATAGTAAAATCAGCAGACTCACGCCAAGCAAGATAAGGAATGTGGCCGTTTCGCCGTGGCGCGCGACGGCCACCACAGACATCACGCTAATGGCCGCAGTCCATTCGAGTCCCTTCCCATCGCGCCGCCAGCGCGGGATCAACGCCATCAGCCACAAGCCGATGATCGAACCGGCGGTGAATCCCACCACAGTAAGCGCCAGTTCCACGAGCAGTTTGGCCTTGCTGGCCATTGCTTGGAAAATCGAGGCCATCGCACACAGCACAATCGCCCAGATAAACACATAAATCCGGCTGAGCCGCACCTCCGCCGCGCCGCCCGTGTTTCCCGCGCCAAACCGCCGAGTCCAGGCGAGGGTTTGCTGCGCCAGCGCCGCTAGAATGCCTTCGACAGACGATATGGCGGCCGCGAAAATGCCCGCTACCACCAATCCGCCCCAGAACCAGTGCATGCGGAATTGAATGAACATGGGAACCATGTTGTCGCGTTTTTCCGCGATCTTCAGCGCTTCCACCGCATTCGGAACATTGGGCAGTCCGCTTTTTTGGTAAAAGGCCCACATCCCAACGCCCATGAGCAGGCACAATACCATGATCGACTGTCCGACGCTGCTCCAGAGCATGGCCTTTCGCGCCTGGCGCGGATCGCGGCAGCAAAACGCCCGCTGCACCATCATCTGGTCGGTGCCATAGGCCGCCAGTCCGCCTATCGTCGCCGCGATCAAGCCGGTCCATAATGTGTAATCTTTGCGAATATCGAAGCTGAAATCAAAAATGCGAAACTTGCCCGCCTCGGAGGCCAGTCGCGCAATTTCGCCAATGGCACTTTGCCCTTCAGCCACGGGGAATTGAGTGATGACGACGATCAGCGCCACGATGACCGATACAAAGAAGATCACGAACTGCACCACATCCGTCCAGATTACCGTGACGATGCCGCCGATCAGCGTCCAGAGCACGGCCACCGCGCCGACAACCCATATACTGGTGTAAATGCTCATGCCGGTGACGGCTTGCAGGACGACGGCCGTAAGCAGAACGCGCACGCCCTGGCCGAGCATTCCCCCCGCCATGAAAAGGAGGCTCGTGATACGATAGGCGCGATTGCCCAGTTGCTGGCCGATGTATTCGTAGGGGCTGTAGATTTCCTCCTCGTAGTATTTGGGGATGAAGAAAATCGCCGTGATGACGCGCCCGAGGATGTTTCCGATGCCAAGAACCGCATAGGTCATGCAGCCGTTTTTCGACCACAAAAAAGCCGGCACGCTGACGAGCGTCATGGCGCTGATTTCCGTCGCGATGATCGAACCCGACACCGCATACCAAGGCAGCCGGCGTCCGCCGAGAAAAAAGTCACGGATGGTAGCCTGTTTGCCGGCCAGTTTGTGGCCGATCCAGGTGGTAAAAAGCACGTAAGCGACGATGACAAGCCAACTCATCCAGTTAAATTGGGCCTGGCCTTTGACGGAATCATAGGCGGCTTGCAGTTCGGGAGTCATGCGCGAAAACCTCGATAGATCAATGAAGTATTGTGAATCCTGCAAAGATTTTTTGGCAGCGATTCGGTGCTGCGGAAGATGCGGCGGGCGCGAAACGGCAAGCAACGCGGGCGCGAACAGGCAGCCCCCCAGGCGGTTCAAAGAACCCTGCCTATTATCAACGACACGCTGCCTCAACTTCGGCTGAGCGGTCTTGCTGTGTCAACCCCTTCGCGCGCCGCGGCGCGCCGGAACCTGAAATTCAGCAGACCAGCCAGCATGTCCTGCCGGGAACAGAATCGTCCTGCCCTTCCGGCCCGGGAGCTGTTCAAAGTTACTGGTAGCATGGGCATTCGCCCGTGATTCCGGTGGCTTGGGCGTTTCGCCCAAGGTTTTTCCTGC
>CAYUNT010000013.1:0-41402 GCA_964446285.1 uncultured Candidatus Sumerlaeota bacterium
AGTCCATTGGAAGGGGGCGCTTCGCACAAATCCACAACGCGTGGCCATTTCAGATACTGGCGATCTACACTGGAAGGCCGGAAAGAAAAGCGATTCGCGGGGGATGGCTTGGATTTTTCGTATCTCCGGTCGAAACCTTTTTGATTGAGACTTTCTAGCAATTGCTGGCGGCGTTGTGCAGCGCGCGCCGCATCAATATCATTCCGATATAGAACTTTGGCATGTTTTCCGGTCTTGTCATCGTGTCCATCTTTACGAACCCAAAGAGACACAACTACTCCCTGCTGAATGCCTTCTGAAAAACCAGGAATGGCAAACACTGTCTCGCTTGTTCGCCCGTCGGGCGCATATTCGCTAATCTTGCGATTACCATGCATATTCTCAATCCAGAGTTTATCAAACGACTCCAGAAGGCGTTTACGCAAGACAACAAATGACGGTTCGCTTGTCCAAGAGTAATTTGAGATAAACGTCACAACTCCTTTTCCGCTCTTGGCGATGCGGCGTTCGGCGATGCGGAAAAAGCGCACGTAAAGATCATCGAGATTGAACTTTTTAATGCCCCATCCGCCCTTTTCGACCGGCGTGGTTAGCCCTTCCTTGTATGGCTCGACGAGTCCGCCTTCTTCCTCGGGACTGGTTCCGGCAAAGGCGTTGTAGGGCGGATTGCCAAGGATAACCAAAATCGGGGCATCACGCTTGACTCGATCGGCCGCCTCCTTTTCCTCCATGAACTCGGGATAATTCATAAGGCTGGTTGGCTCGAATTCCCTTTCCGTGCGTGAGGCGCGGTCTATCAAAACCCCCTTGGGACCTTGCGGCGGTTCCCATCCGGTGAGGGCGTTTGTGAGATAAACGCCCGCGCGCTGTTCGCTGTCGTGATCGAGCGGCACGCCCAAGTGGCGCAGCATCATCCCCAGCTGCAAATGCGCTACGACAAATGGCGCGGGCAGAATCTCGAAACCAAACACGCGCTCCATCGCGGCCTGCTTGAGTTTCTGCCCCGTGAGCGCGCTGGCGCCTTTTTCCACGAGGGTTTTGTGGATGCGCTTGAGCGTTTCGACCAGATACGCCCCTGTGCCGCAGCAGGGATCAAGGATAACCACATTGGAATCTGCCAGGCCGTCCGCTATGCCGAGTTCCTCGCGCAAAACGCGATCCACGCGCTCGACCTGGTATTGCACAATCTCGGGCGGAGTGAACCATACGCCCAGTTCCTTTCGCAATTCCGGGTCGTATGCCTTGAGAAACGGTTCGTAGAAATACTGAACCGCGTGTTCTTCCTCGAATTTCTGGAAAAACGCGGCTCGGTCCACGCGATTGAGCGCCGCGCCAGCCCAATCAAGCACTTCATCCACGCCAAGCGGTTTGAGGCGTTTGGGAGTGGCGATTTGCTCGAACAAACTGGCGATCATCGGGACGTGAAGCGTCCAGGCGGCGTTGCGCCAGTCGAAGCGCGCCTCGGGCTGGCCCCAATGATCCCGGCTCCACAGCACCCATGACGAAAAAACACCATAAAAAAGCGTCTGAACGAGCGTGGCGCGGAAGAAGTGCTGGCCTTTGTCCCCTTCGAAAGTCATTCCCAGGGTTTGCTCCAGGCCGTTCTTAAGTCCTTCGAGAGCCGGCAAGTCCCTGGCGGCCTCGACGCGTCCGCGCGCCTCGCGGGCGTAACTGGCCAGAAACCAGGCAAGGTCTTCGGGATTGGCAAGGGCCGCCTCGTAAAGCAGCACCCGCATGAGAAATTCGGCCAGGCGCGCGCCATGCGCCTGCGCGGATTTATGCGGGTGCGCCAGCAATTCAAGAAAGGCGCTCTCGGACTCGGCCAGGCGGTGCGATTCCAGGCGGATGGCGCGGCCTTCCGCATCGCGCCCGATCAACACAAAATCCCGGTAATTCGTGACCAAAACCAGGCCGTATTTTTCCCAATATCGCGTCACTTGGTCTGTTTGCGCGGTGAGAAAAGCGTCTTCCTTCCACCCTTTTACTTCAATGACGCCTCGTTCGGGCAGCGCACCCTCAATAGGGCGGGAATCCTTCGCGGAATCCTGGAACTGATTGGCGGAATACAGCCCGAAATCCGGTTCGCCCGCTCCTGTGTTTCGCAGCTGTTGCACACACCGAATAGGGGGCTTCAACTCCGAGCCAATTTGGTTCAGCAGAGTTTCCAGCGCGCCGTAAAAGGACTCTTCCTCCGTTCCGCCGCCGGTTCGGAAAACTTCGCTGAGGCTTTTGAAATACTCTTCGACAAATTGCATGCTTTGTTACCGCGCAAGCCTCGCCAGCTGCCTCAATCAACGGAGCGCATCGTATGAAAGCGCTTTGCGGGACGCAAAGACAAAAACACAACGCCGCTAAGCCGAAATGCGCATTTTGGATTGTCTTTGACCAGTAAATGTTATGGATAGGAAGGAGTTTAGGCGCGTTTTTCCGTCCATCTGGAAGGCCAGAGGGAAAGCCCGCCCCATTGGAAAAACTGCATTGGCAGGTCGCAAGGCCGGACAAGTGCCATCATTCGGCAACCTGGCTTTTGGAGAGCGGCGGCCAAACTCTCTTTTCGACGGGATTGATGCATGAGAGGCTTTTCATATCGAGCGCTCGACACGCGTGACCGCGGCATCATCCGGGTTCTCTGGATTGTGCTTCTGCTTAACTGGGGCGTGGCGCTGGGCAAGATCATCGTCGGCGCGCTGGCGGGCAACCTCACTGTTCTGGCCGACGGCCTCCATAGCACGCTCGACGGCATCAACAATTGCATCGGACTGGTGGCCATTTTCGCCGCAGCGATGCCGCCGGACAAAGACCATCCCTATGGGCATCGCAAGTTCGAAAGCGTCGCCTCCATGCTCATCGGGGGGTTCATTGTCCTGATCGCGTGGGAAGTTCTCCAGAACATCGTCCACACCGTCTGGAGCCATATAAAAAACACCGCGGAGCCGCATGAAGCCGCGTCTGTGCTGGGCGGAGGCTGGCTGTTTGTCGCCGTGCTTCTCGCCACGCTCGTCATCAATATCTTTGTGGCCATTTACGAACGCCGCCGCGGCGAAGCACTTGCCAGCACATTCCTCAAAGCCGACGCCAGCCATACCTTCTCCGATTGCATGGTTACCAGCTTCAGCTTGGCCTCATTGCTGACCCAGAATCTGGCCTGGTGGGCCGATCCGCTGCTGGCGCTTGGTGTGTTGGCGTTTTTGCTGCGCGCCGCATGGAACATCATCGCCGAAAACCTGCCCGCGCTTACGGATCACGTCCAGCTCGATCCGCTCGAAGTCAAACAGGTGGCGGGCAAAGCGCCCGGTGTTCATGGCATCTACGGAATTCGCAGCCACGGCACTCCCACAGACGTCCACCTCGATCTGGGCATCATCATCGACAAGGACATCACAGCGGAAGATGCCGAAAAGGTTGAGGCTTCGGTGCGCGGCGCTTTGCAAAAGGCATTTCCGGGTCTGACGCTTATTGCGATTCACCACACAACCAGCGCGGCAGCGCAAACAGAAGGCCTGTTGAAATAACAGGCCCCTCTGTGCGCGGCCGGGAATTGGCCTCATTGCCTGGTCGCAAAATTTGCTGATCCAAATAGAGCGGAGTTAGCGGGATGGTGCCTTGCGTTGCTGGGACTTGCGTATGAACGCAGACTCAGCGTTTAGAGGAAATCGAGGTGGGAATTGGAGGGGTTGGCGATGCAATGTTGCGCTTGGCGCGGGGAGGCGCGGCGGGCGTCTGCAATGCCGATAGCGTCGGCGTTGCGGCGGGAACTTGTTCGGCGGGGACCTTCGACGCCGGAGACTCGGCCTCGGGCGCCTGCAATGTCAGAGTACTTGTTGTGTCGGAAGCGCCCGCGCCCGCCTGCGCGGAGGCTTTGCCCTTCGAACTATCCCTTCGAGAATCCAGCCGTTTCAGAACAAAACCCTGCGCAAACAACGCGCCCAGAATCAGCGTAATTAACAAATAAAGAGCCGCCCAGCGATCTGTGGTTTTCACCAAAGAACCTCCTTGCCTGGAATGCGCGCCGGAAAAGCCTTTCCCCCGGAGGCGCTTTCAGGCATGTTTGCGGACTGCGAGGCGCGAAAGGCAATCCCAAAGCCTGCCGCCGCCGTCGTTTATTGTGTGGATTTGATGCGCGGACCGCCTGGAATGGCCCGCTCGATTTCAAGGAGAACTCGTGCAAACTGGAAAAATAACCGGCAGGATGCGTTTAGTGATTTTGGCGGCAACGCCGCTTCTTATCTCCACATTTCTTGGTGGGTGCGCGCTCGCGCCGCTCGATTCTGGCTTCGGCCCCATTTGGAGCGAAACGCCGCAATCCGGAATCGCCAGTATTTCGTCAATAGCGCGAATGCCCGCCGGCGAGGGAGGAGCGGCCGGGAAGTTACTGGCCGCCGATCCAGCCGGAGCGCCCGGCGCGCCGGCTCCACAGGGACCGCTTAAAAGCCACGAGTCCATTGGCCCCGAGGATGTTTCCTCGCAAGATACCGGTTCGCAAAGCGGATGGATTCGATACGGGCTTTTGTATCCCGCCTATGCCGTAGTGGGGCTTCCGCGCGATCTGGTGGCGTGCGCCCTGGAACCCGCTGGATATGTGACTGGAACTGCCGTGGGTGTTCCGCTCAATATGGTTTTGCAGCCCCTCATGATGGCCTATATGCAGGAAAATAGAACCAATCGCAAGGTGGCCCGGAGCATTACAATGGGCGTTTCCTCGCCGTTCTTTTTCACGTCGGACGTTTTTTGCCGCTCGTTCACCGGCGATACAAACCGCTGGCGCTGGGGGTTGCATCCTTTTCCGCGGGCGGATCATCGCTTTTTCACAAATTATCACGCATTCCTAGGCGATGATGCAGACGAGGCAAAATAGCAGGACTAAGGCACACCGAAGGAATAATGGGCGAATGGGGCCTATGGGACCAATGGGACGAATAGGACATAAAAGACAAAAGGATTTTCCAATTCGCCTTCCGCACAACAAAAACACTGTCCACTATTCACTGAACACTGTCTCACTGTTTTCTGCTCACTGCCCCCTGTTCACTTCTTCTCTCACAACCCACAACCCACAACTCACAACCGCGCGGAAATAACGCCATGGAAACACTAATTCGCTCGCGTTCGTTTCTGTGGTTGCTCGTGCGGCGAGAATTGCGCGTGCGCTATGCGGGGTCTGTGCTCGGATCGCTTTGGAACGTCATCCATCCGCTTTTTCTAATTGGGATTTACGTTTTGGTGTTTTCGTCGGTGATGCGCAAGGTCGGCGGCGGGATGAGCCGCGGCGCTTACGTGACGCATTTGTGCGCGGGATTGCTGCCGTGGCTTGTGTTTTCCGAAACGCTCGCGCGCTGCACGGGCATCCTCGCCGAAAACGCCAACTTCATACGCAAACTGCCATTTCCTCTCGAAGTCCTTCATTTTTCCGTTCTGGTCAACTCGCTCATTGTCCAGTCCATCAGCGCCGTGGCCCTGATCGTTTTGCTGATGGCGTTTGGGTATCCTCTCGGCCCATCTGTGCTGAATATCTTCCCGCTCATGGTTGGGGCCGGGCTGGCCGCGATGGGACTCGGGATGTTTTTCTCGGTTTTGAATCTGTTTTTGCGCGATGTGGGGCAGTTGATTTCGCTGGCGCTTCAGGTGTTGTTTTGGCTGCTGCCAATCGTGTATGTTCCCGCCGCCCTGCCAGGGTTCGTGAGCGCACTCGAACCGGGCTGGGTTTGGCAAATCCTCGCGCACAATCCGATTCTCGGATTCGTAACGGCGGCGCAGACCTCCTTCGGATCGCCCCAAGCGCTCTTTTCGGTGGAGATGATCTACCTGATGGTGTTTTTCCCCGCTGTGAGCCTGTGGGCGGGCCATGCGTTCCTCTACAGCCGCCGCGCCGAGCTGCTTGACCTCATTTAGCAATTCTCTTATGCGATCTGGATTCATAGACAGGAGCAGGAAATAACGTGAGCATTGAAATCCGCAGGCATGGAGTTTTGTTTGTCGTATCCGCGCCATCGGGCGGCGGAAAATCCACTGTGATCGAGCGCCTTCGCAAAGACGATCCCTCGCTTGGCTACAGCGTTTCGGCCACAACCCGCCCGCCTCGCGCGGGCGAAGTCCACGGCAAATCCTACTACTTTTTCAGCGACGCCGAGTTTGACGACCTCATCCGCAAGCAGTCGTTTTACGAATGGGCGCATGTTCACAACCGCCGCTACGGGACTCTGCGCCATGTAGTGGATGCAGAACTGGCGCAGGGGCACGACGTGCTGCTCGATATCGACGTCCAAGGAGGTCTCAAGATTAAGCGCACGCGCGATGACGCCGTGTTGATCTTTCTCCTGCCCCCTTCGATGAGCGTGCTTGAGCAGCGCCTGCGCGGGCGCAAGTCCGACAGCGATGACGTCATTGCCGTCCGCCTCGCCAACGCCCGCAAGGAACTCGCATGCGCGCTGGCATACGACTACGCCCTCGTGAATGACAACCTCGACGAGGCCGTCAGCGCCGTTCGCTCCATCGTGGACGCCGAACGCCGCCGCGCCGCGCGCCTTACGATCCTCACGGAAGGCGAAGACGTTCGGATCGAAAAGGCCGATCTCTTCAGCGCCGAGCACCTGTTCGAGCAAAGCGAATAATGGCGAGCCAGCATCCGCCCCTTTTTCCGCGCGCTCTGGCGGCGGCGGCGGAATTCCCTCAGCCCACTCTGGAGATGGAGATTCCTATGAAAACAGCCTTCCGGCGCAATTCGGCAGTTTGGTTTGTCGTTTTAGGATTGGCCTTTTCGACAGCATCCGCTGTTTTCGCCCAATCCGCCCCTTCCTCCGCCCCCTCTTCGCAGTCCGCCCCTTCCGCTGCCTCGCCTTCCTCCGCGCCTACGCCCACGGGAGTTCCGAACGTCAAAGACGACCTCCCCACGACCTCTCCGCTATCGGCGGGGATTCTCGACGCCATTCGCAAATCGCCCATCGGCTCGGGGGCGCGCATCGGCGTTTTTGTCAAAGCGCTCGACAACCAGGAAATCCTCCTCAGCATCGGCGCGGATGAGTCGCTCAAGCCCGCCTCGTGCTTCAAACTCTTCACCACCGCCGCCGCCCTTGGCATTCTCGGCCCGGACTTCACCTGGACCACCGACATTTCCATCTCCGGTCCCATCCGCAACGGCATTCTGGAGGGGAGTGTGATTCTCACGGGCCAGGGCGATCCGAGCATCGGCGGGCGCTACAATCCCAAAGACACGCGCGATCTGACTTGGCAGATGCGCGATTGGGCACGCCAAATCAAGGATCGCGGAATCCGCAGAATCCGCGGCGATGTCATCGGCGACGATGACTTCTTCGGCGACGACGCTTTTGGCCGCGGCTGGTATCCCGATGAGCGCGCCGAGTGGTATTGCGCCGAAGTTTCCGCGCTTTCCTTCAACGACGCCTGCATTGACATTCTCTGGAAGGGCGGCCCCGTGCCCAATTCACCTGTCACCTTCACGCTGAATCCGCCGACGAAATTCTGCCAGGTCGCCAATTTCGTCCGCACCGTGGACGCAAAAGCCGATGTGGACCTTCGCTACCTTCGCGAAGAAACGTCGAATTTCATCCGCGCCGAGGGCGTCATGCCCGCCAAAGGCGAAAAATATGGATACGCGGCCATTCACAACCCGACGCTGTTCACTGCTTGGATTTTCAAGGAAACCCTCGAGCGCGAGGGAATCGCAGTCGGCGGACGCGCGCGCGACATCGACGAATTCACCACTAAAACCGCCGTGCGCGAAAACCTCCGAACCGTCGTAACGCACACCTCGCCGCCGCTTTCGGAAATCGTCCGTGTTGTCAACCGCAACAGTCAGAATCTTTACGCCGAGCTCGTGCTGCGCACTTTCGGCAAGCGCGAAACTGGCGAAGGCACGTTCGAGAGCGGATGCCGTGCGCTGGAAGGCTTCCTCAGCTCCCGCCACTTGCTTCGCAACGGGTTCTGCGCCGTCGATGGTTCGGGATTGTCTTATTTCAACCGCACAACGGCGCGGATGCTTGGTGAGTTGCTCGCGTCTATGGACCTTGGCCCCGAGCGCGATCTTTTTGCCGATTCGCTTCCGCGCGGAGGCGAACGCGGAACCTTGAAATCGCGTTTCCAGGACGACGATGCTTCACGCGAGGCAGGCGGGCGCATCTACGGCAAAACAGGCTACATTGGCGGCGTCCACAGCATGAGCGGCTACATCGAGGGGCGGCGCCGGCTGGCGTTCAGCATTATTCTGAACGACTTTTCGTGTTCAGACACCGCCGCGCGCAATCTGGTGGATCGCATTGCCCTCGATGTCGCCAAATGGGACAAACCCGAAGAAAAAGCAGGCAAATAACCCGCGCCTGCGCCCGCGCAATTCACTCGCCGTCTTTCACAATGCACACCGAATAGTGGCAATAAAACGACGGGTCGCATTCGGCCACGTTGCGATAATAGCGCATTTCCACATGGAATGGCCCGGGCAGCGCGGATAGCACCCGCGACGTGAACGTGGGCGGGTCATAAAACCGGTGGAACTGGCATCCGGGGGCGTTTTCGCTCTTTACGAATTCCTGAAACTGATTTCCGCAATAAAACGGGATGATGAGGAGGCGTCCGCCGGGGCGCAACAACCGCAACGCCTCGCGCGCGAAATGCCGGTCGGCATTGCCCTCGAAGTGTTCAAACGAACAATGAAGCGCAATCGCGTCCGCGCACGAATCGGGCAGCGGCATCGCGCAGGCATCGCCCCCAAGGCACGCCATCGTCAGTGTTTTTCGATATACGCCCTTGCTGAAAACGCGCGGGAACTCGACCGTATGAAGTCCGGGTTTGTAGAGGAGGTCCTGGCGGATCACCTCGGCGCCGGTGATTTCACCCACGTAATTGGGAAACAAACTGAGGCAGCTGGCCACGTCGATATAGACATGCGAACCATTGAGCGAAAGCGCCCCAAGCGTCAGAAAGTATTCGAGGATTTTCTCGCGCGGCGGCTCGAAAAATGGCCAGGTGTCGCCGCCTGGAATGGCGCGATAGATGGACTTGCGGTTTTTTACAAGAAGCGCGAATTCGCCCTCAAACCGCTCAAAGTCCTTCATCTGAATCGGCGCTTCGATATGCGCGCATTGTATGCCCGGTCCAAAATCCATCGCGAAACCTCGGCTGCCATTGGTAAGGATTGACGCCCGCGCCGCGCCGTATTCAGGATAATAGGCCATTTCGGCCGCTGGGGGAGAACGGGCCGTTTTGCCCGCATGGCGCGGCAACCCTTGCCTATGCATCGGAATGGCGTCCTGTGTCCAATGAAGAATAGGACCAATGAGACCTATGAGACCTATGGGACAAATCCATGTCCCCTCTGTTCCATTTGTCCCATACGTCCCATTTGACCCATCTGTCCCATTCATCTCATTGGTCTCATTCGTCCCATGATGCAAATACCTGTCGGGAGTTGTTTATGACCCGCTCATTTTTGCGAATTGCCATTTTCTCGACCGCGATTCTTGTTTTAATTTCCGCCTGCGCGGGCCGCTCGATCTTTATGCCCGCTGGGGCAGAGGGAAAAAGCGCCGCCTCCGCCGCCGTCTCTTCCGAGGCGCCTCCCCTTGTTGCGGCCGTCGAAGACCCTGTTCAAGCCTTGGCTGTCCAGATCGGCCAGCGCTTTGACGATCCGCGCTTTGCCAACGCCTTCTGGGGCGCCCTGATTCAGTCGCTCGACACGGGCAAGGTCTGGTATGAACGCAACGCCGACCGCCTGTTCATGCCCGCCTCGAACGAAAAAATCCCAACCGCGGCCTCGGCGCTGATCGAATTGGGGCCGGATTTCACTTTCGAGACCACGCTGCGCCGCCAGGGCGAGATCGCCAATGGCACTCTTGTGGGCGACCTGGTGGTCATCAGCAATGGCGATCCGACGCTCTATACGCGCTTTCTCAAAGACCCGCGCGAGGTTTTCCGCGGCTGGGCCGCCCAACTGCGCTCGCAAGGCATCACGCGCATCACGGGCAACGTCATCGGCGACGATAACGCCTGGGACGACGAGCGCTATGGCGATGGATGGTCTTTCGATGGCTTCGACACTTGGTATTCCGCCGAAATCGGCCCGCTCCAGTTGAACGAAAACAACGTGGATTTCATGGTTCATCCTCCCGAGACGACCACTGGAACCGTGGAAATCGTCCCGAATCTGCCCAGCAAATACTACACCGTCGAGAACCGGATTCGCGTAAAGGAAGGCGGGCGCAGCCGCGTGCGATTCCAGCGCGCTTACGGATCGAACACGATTGTCTTTTCGGGCGAAGTGGCCGCCGGTTCCGCCGCCGCCGAGTATTCGCCCACCATCACCAACCCGACGCTGTTTTACGCGACCGTGCTTCGCGAAGTGCTTGAGGAAGAAGGCATCCGCGTCGAGGGCCAGGCAGCGGATTGCGACGATCTGGCTGGATGGAATTCGCAGACCGCGCGCGCGCTTCCCGTGCTGGCCTCGCGCCAGTCGCCGCCGCTCAAGGAAATCCTGCAAAAAATGATGAAACCGAGCCAGAACCTCTACGCCGAAACCCTCGTTCGCGCGATGGGTTGGAAGCGGACGGGCCTTGGATCATTTGACGCCGGACGCCGCGCCGTCGAGGAGCACCTGGCGTCGCTGGGTGTGGAAAAAGACACGTATGCCTACCGCGACGGCTCGGGCCTGACGCGCTACAACTATTTCAGCCCGCGCGAGTTTGTTTCGATCCTGACCGGAATGCGCCGCCGCCCCGATTGGGATGTTTGGCGCGACGCGATGCCGATTGCCGGCGTGGACGGAACCATCGCAAAACGCATGAAAGGAACCCCCGCCGAGGGCAATGTTCGCGCTAAAACTGGCACGATCTCGAATGTCCGCGGCCTTTCGGGCTATGTGACCACCGCCGACGGCGAAGAACTGGTTTTTTCGTTTCTTGTGAATTCCCACTTGCGTTCGAGCCGTGAGACTGAAGAAGTGACCGACGGCGTTTGCGCCCTTCTGGCCGGGTTCGACCGCCGGGAAAAGCATTGACAGCGCCCGTCCGTTTGACGCTTATGTGCTGTTTTGCATGATGACTCTGGAGGATTGATGATCTCATGTCTGAATTCATTCTTTATCTGATAGTTGTTCTTTTCGCCCTGGTTTGCGTAGTGATGCTCCTGGCGATCCTTCTGCAATCGGGCAAAGGCGGCGGGCTTTCGAGCCTCGGCAGCGGCGCGGGCAGCGCGCTTACCGACAGCCTCGGCGCATCGAGTGCGGAAAAAACCCTGGTCAAAGCCACATGGTGGGCCGCGGGGATTTTCATGGTCCTGGCGCTAGTCCTTACGCTCTGGGGCGCGCACGTGCAGCGCACCGGCGGTTTCCAGATTGGCGCGCCTCCCGTTTCCTCGGCTCCGGCTGCCGCGGCGGGCGCCAAGCAGAAAAAGGGCGCTGACAAGTCCGGCAAGGCCGAACAACCGGCCCAGGACGCTTCGGAATCCGCGCCAGCGGCCGCGGCGGGCGCAGGCCAGGCGGCTCCGGCCAAGTCCGGCTCCTGATCTGGATTTGCATCGGCTGGCATTTCATCACATTTTTTGCGGCTACTATAGATGACGCCGTTCTCCACCCGCCTGACGGTCGATCTCGGCGAGCGATCCTATCCAATTGAGATCGGCGCGGGAACGCTTGGCGGCTTGGGCGCGCGGATGAAGCAACTCGGCGTGGGCGGACGGCGCGTGTTTGTCGTTTCCGACACGAACGTGGCCCCGTTATATGCGGCGGAGGCCACGCGCAGCCTGCAAGAGGCCGGATACACCGCGACGTTCATGGCGATTCGAGCGGGGGAGGAATCGAAATCGCTGGAGACGCTCGAAGGTCTATATGTGTTTTTGCTCGACGGGGGTGTTTCGCGCTCGAACGCCATTGTAGCCCTTGGCGGCGGCGTAGTGGGCGATCTGGCGGGATTTGCCGCCGCGACCATCTTGCGCGGCATTGATTTTGTCCAGGTTCCGACGACGCTTGTCTCCATGGTGGATTCGAGCGTCGGGGGAAAGACCGGCATCAACCACGCCAAGGGCAAAAATCTGATCGGGGCGTTCTGGCAGCCGCGGCTGGTGCTGGCCGACACCGACTCGCTTCGCACGCTTCCGCGCGGCGAACTCGTCTCGGGCATGGGCGAGGTCATCAAACACGGCGTGATTCGCGACGCGGCGTATTTTGAGTTTCTCGAAAAGGACATTGACCGGATTCTTGCCCTCGAACCCGAGGCCATCGGGCGTGTGGTCGAGGGATCGTGCCGGATCAAGGCGGCGGTGGTAGCCGCGGACGAACGCGAAACGGCGGGCGTGCGCGAGCATCTGAATTTTGGCCACACGATTGGCCATGCGCTCGAATCCGTCGCTGGCTACGGTTCGTTTCGCCACGGCGAGGCGGTGGCGATTGGCATGGTGGCGGCGGGGCGGCTGGCGCTGCGGCGCGCATTGTGGCCGCAGGCGGATCAAGATCGCCTGGAACGCCTGATCGAACGCGCCGGACTGCCCGTGCGCATTCCCCGCGCCTTGGCGCAAAACTCCGCTGCGCTCTTGCAGGCCATGCGTATTGACAAAAAGGTGCGCGATGGTGCGCTGCGGTTTGTTCTGCCGGAGCGAATCGGCGCAGTACGCATTGCGGGCGATATTACCGATAAAGAAGTCCGTTCCGCCATCGAGGAATCCGCGGCCTGAATTTGGGAATTAATAGGCAGGATTTACAGGATTATCAAAATTCTCGTTTTGTTCATCTTGTAAATCCTGTCTATTCCTATCCATTCCAGCAAGGAAACCGAAATGCCCGACTCCATTGATCTTCACGACCTCCGCTCGCTCCCGATCGAGCAACTGATCCGCGTGGCTGACATTCTCATCGAGGCCATGCCGTTCATCCGAACGTTTCGTGGTTCGACCGTTGTCATCAAATACGGCGGCGCGGCCATGGTGAAGCAGGAACTCAAAGAGGCCGTGATCCGCGACATCATCCTGATGCACGCCGTCGGCATCCGCCCCATCGTAGTCCACGGCGGCGGCAAGGAAATCACCTCGCTTATGGACCGGCTTGGACTGAAGGCGCGCTTTGTCGGCGGCCAGCGCGTGACGGACGCTGAAACGCTCGATGTGGCCGAGATGGTGCTGGTCGGCAAGATCAACAGCGAGATCACCAGCGCCCTCACGCGCGGCGGCGCGCCTGCCGTGGGCCTCTCGGGCAAGGACGGCGGCCTTCTCGTCGCGGAAAAACTCCTCGAACCCGGTCCAACGGGCGAGCCGGGCGCGGACCTTGGCTATGTCGGGACGGTGAAGCAGGTGAATCCGGCGATTCTGGATGCCTTGCGCGACAAGGGATACGTGCCCGTGATTTCGCCCATCGGCGTCGGCGAAGACGGCCAGGGCTACAACATCAACGCAGACACGGTGGCGCTCGAAGTAGCCCGCGCCGCCGGGGCGCGCAAACTGATCTTCCTTACGGATACGCCTGGCGTCCTGCGCGATCCTGCCGACCCGCGCACGGTGATTCCGACCATTGCCGAAGACGAAATCGAAGACATGATCGCAAAGGGCGTCGTGTCTGGCGGAATGATTCCGAAATTGCGCTCCGCTCGGCGCGCGCTAGAAGTATGCCGGAAAGTGCATATTCTCGACGGACGTGTTCCGCATTCGCTCCTGCTCGAGCTATTCACGACGCGCGGCATCGGCACCCAAATCGCCCGCCGCGACGTTTTGTAATTTTCCTCTGGGATCGCGAGGCTTCGCGCCTGTCGCGAGTGGCGTTTCGACGGCCCGGACCTTTCTCTCCTGGGATCGCGAGGCTCCGCACTCGCGCTTTCTTCCCCCGTCGCGAATATGCATTTTAAGCTGTTTTCGCGCCGTCCGCAGCATTTTTATATTGCCATTGTTGGCCTTTTCATGTGTTCCGAAGAGGACGTGGGATGGAGCGGAGGATTGGAACCGGCGAACTATGCGCCGGGATCAGGAGGCCAACGAATGAGCAATCGAACAATTATCAGCCCGGATACGGAGCCTGCCATCGTCGTATCGGGCGCAAATGCCGCATCCGCAAGCGCGCCGGCCGGAGCGCCGTCTGATGCCGAGGCGCGCCAGTGGGTGCGTCCGGGAATGTGGCGAGAAATCGGCTCGATTGTCCTGTTCCTGACAGGCATTTTCACCATATTGTGCCTCGTCAGCCCCTCGGGCGACCGTTCGCTGGTGGGACCGGCGGGTCTGACAATTCGCGAAGCGTTGCATTTTGTCCTGGGGCGGTTTGTGGTTTGGGCGGTTCCCGTCGGATTAGTCGCGACGGCCGTGCTCGTGTTTTGCTCGAAGGTGATTCCGCGCCTGGGTGCGCGCGTGGCGGGGATGGTGGGGTTGGTCTTGAGCGTGTGCGCGCTGCTGGGACTTTCGGGCGCGGACGACGCCTCGATGCGCGCCGAGACCTTCGCGATGGCCGGGGCGCTCGGGACGTTTCTCACCGACGCCGAGGGGCTGGGCTTGGCCTGGCAACTCGGGGCGCTCGGGTCGGTGCTATTTTTCAGCGGACTGGCGTTGATTTCGCTTCTTCTGGCCACGGACGTGCTGCTTGGGCCGATTGTGGCGCAAACGGGCGCGGTCTGGGGCGAATGGATGGAGCGCCGCCGTCTGGCCCGCCAAGCCCGGCAGGCGGAAAAGCAATCCAATTTGTGGCGTTCGCGCCTCTTCGGTCCATCGACGCCCGCCCCTGGCATCGCGCCCGCAACGGGATCAGCAACACAGGTTTTCGCCGCCGATCCTAATGGCAATCCAGCCGCTCCAGGCATGTCCGAAGCCCAGGGCGTCTCCAACGCTCAACCCGGTCCCGCCGCGTTTCCCGAACAGCCCGCGCGGCGTTCGCGATGGTCGATTTTCGGCGGACGCGGCTCGGGCAGTGCTTCGGCCAATCCGCTCGATCCGGCTTCTCGTTCTTTGCGCGCGGGCGCGCCGGGCGCTTCCGCTGCTGACGCAATGACTTTCGGACTTCCCGGTGCGCAGAGCGCTGCGCAAAACGCCCAGCCGGGCGCGGAAGTTGGCATTCTCGACGAGGTCGTGGACGATCCGGCTCTGGAGACTGCGGCCCAGCCAACGATTATCGATGGTTTTTCGCCGCTTCCGACTGCCGCTAGTGCCAACGCTGCTGCTTCGGGGTCGTTGTGGGAAACTGACGAACCTGCCGGAATAACCAGTCCAAACGGCGCAACCGCATCTTCTGGCGCGCAAATCGGCCTGGCTGGCATTCAGCCCGGCAGCGTTTGCGCGGCCGCAACTGGCGCCGCCGGAACCCCACGCGCTGCCGCCGCGTCCAAAATGGGGCTGCCTGCGCCCATCGCAGCGCCTGCTTCGGGCGTTCCTTCCCAAGGGGCTATTCCGGCCGCCGCCTCCGATGGCGAACCCACTCCCGCCGAGGCGCGAATGCTCGCGCGGGCCGCATCGGCATCCGCATCGGCAGCGGCGGCTTCCTCCGAGGCAAAATCCGCATCCAGCCATTCCGGCGACGACCCAGGCGAATCCATCGACGATCCGCTGTTCGAGTCGGCGGATGTGGCCAAACGCCTTGGCATCACAGCCGCCACGGCGCAAAATACCGACGGTTCCGCGCCATCGTCAGCGGCATCCGCGTCGGCCCAGAGTGGCGGCAACGGGAACAGCGGGGGAGCGGGAGGCGCTGCCTCATCCACCGCCGCGGGCGCGACAGCCTCCAAATCCAAAGAGCCGGTCAACTACTCTGCTTACCGCTTGCCCGCGGTCGAACTGCTCGATGATCCGCCGCGTGTGGACAGCCGCATGTCTCGCGAGGAACTGCTCGAAATAAGCCAGACGCTCGAAAAAACACTCTGCGATTTCGGCATCGACGCGAAGGTCATCCAGGTGACCCAAGGCCCCGTCGTCACGCGCTTCGAACTCAAACCGGCGGCGGGCGTAAAGGTCAGCCGCATCACCGCGCTCGAGCAAGACATCTCGATGGCGCTTCGGGCCACAAACCCCGTGCGCATCATCGCGCCGATCCCCGGCAAGGCGGCCGTCGGCATCGAAGTCCCGAACCGCCGCCGCGCGGGCGTGTATCTGAAAGAACTCATTTCGTGCGACGATTTCTGGTCGCATAAATCGCCGCTGGCCTTCGCGCTCGGAAAGACGATCGAAGGCGATCCGTCGTTCTGCGACCTCTCGAAAATGCCGCACTTGCTCATCGCCGGGGCGACTGGAACTGGAAAATCCGTCTGCATCAACGCGATCATCTGCTCGATTCTCTACCGCATGAAACCCGACCGTGTGCGGTTCTTGTTCGTGGACCCCAAGCGCGTCGAACTGGCGCTCTACCAGGACATTCCGCACCTGATCGCGCCCGTGGTGTGCGACCCCAAACGCGCTGCCGGGGCGCTGGCGTGGGCCGTCGATCAAATGGAGCAGCGCTACGACAAGCTTGTCGAAATGGGCGTGCGCAACATCGAGAGTTACAATGCGATTGCGGAAGACCCGTCGAAATCGCGCCGGGCGCAGGGGCGGCTCGTTAATTATATGCAGCACATGGTGATCGTGCTCGACGAGTTGGCGGACCTGATGGTTGTGGCGAAGGCCGACGTCGAAGAAAGCATCCAGCGCCTGGCGCAAATGGCCCGCGCCGTGGGCATTCACTTGATCGTCGCCACGCAGCGCCCGTCGGTGAACGTCATCACGGGCGTCATCAAGGCGAACTTCCCTGCGCGCATTGCGTTCCAGGTGAGTTCAAAGGCCGACTCGCGCGTCATCCTCGATGTGAATGGCGCGGAAACGCTGCTCGGACGCGGCGATATGCTGTTTCACCCGGGCGGCGCCCCGAAACCTTCGCGTATCCAGGGGTGCTTCGTTTCCGAGGCCGAGGTGGACCGCCTTGTCGAGTGCATCAAACAGCAAGCCGGGCCGAATTATCAGGTCGAGGAATTCCAGCCGTTGCGCGATGACAAAGGGCGCCCGCTCACGCGCGGAGGCGAGGGCGGCCCGAGCCTCTTTGATAACGATGATGAGGATTGGGGCGATGAGGGAAGTGGTTACGACGGCGAGGAGGACGGCGGCGCGGGCGCGGGACGGCGCGGCACGAATCAGGTGATGGGCAGCATCGGCGCAGGGGGCGAGTTTGTTCCGCACGCGGGCGGAAGCGCCTGGGCGGGCGACGACGAAATAGACGAAGCGCTCGTGCGTGCGGCGGCGCGGCTGGTGCTTGAGTCGCGCAAGGCTTCCGTGTCGCTTCTGCAACGGCGTCTGAAGGTTGGTTTCGCGCGCGCCGGACGCCTTATGGACATGCTCGAGGAAATCGGCATTGTGGGGCCGTTCCAGGGTTCAAAACCGCGCGACATTTTGGTAAATCCCGACGACTACCTGGCGCGCATGGACGCCCACGAAACGCAAACGAACGCCACGAGCGCCGCCTCCGCCGCCGCCAGCGCCCGGGACTAATTCCGGGAGAGCCTTTTTTAGCCGCGAAAAACGCGAAATCTATGGAATTTGGCGCGACTTGCTTCTGGCATATTTCACCGGGGCCTCTTTCACTGCTGCAACCCCGGCATCTTCTGCGACCAGCCCGCCCCGTTCTCGCAAGTCTTTTCCCGCGCGATTAAAATAGGCCACTCGCTCTTCAGGCGACATGTCTTTAATCTCTTCGTATATCTTCGCCTGAATGTCGTGCTTCATTTTCATGCAATCAAAGCCGGGAATCGGTGGAAACTGCTTCCAAAATTTCCTAGTCATCGAATCTCACCTCCCTGGGACTTACAATCGTCATCACCCCATAGCCGTTCAACAGGTTCACCTGATTATAGCCTTTGATGCGGTCCAGGCGCACGATGTGTTTGAAGTTCCACGACACAATCGCGTCCACGCGGGCCACCGTAGCCGCTGCGACATGCAGTGTGTCGTCAATTGACGTTCGCCCGACAACCCCGGCCGCCAGATACGCCGCGCTCAACGCTTCAATTTCCGCGGTCACTGTCACTTGTTCCCGGCACTTGGCTGGAAGACTGTTCCAAAGTTCTTTCACCCTGGCGGGCGCTTCCTCCAACTCCCGCGCAACGGTGTCTGAAAAGCAGATAACCGCGCGACCTTCCCAAGCCGCGTCAATCACCCGCCGCGAGTCTTCCGCCCAACCTTCGGCGGTGTCGAAACACCCCCCGAAGACCGACGTATCCACATACAGCCGCCATTTGCGATTCAGCCCCATGGCTTCACCCTATCGCTCGCGCCATAATGCAACCCGTTGGCCTTCTTCGCACAGTCGAATGTTTTTGCGCTTAACCCGCGCCCATCCCGCTGCCCGCCCGCGAAATAAATACGCGCCCCGCGACGCCGAAGGCAAGAAGGCTCTTGAGAAGCCAAACGGCGAGCAGATGAGGGCGCGGAGACGGACCTAAGGAATTAAGTCGAACAGCCGTTGGCTATCGAACTATTCATTTTGCTCTTCTGATTCACGCTCAGATGTTTCAATCAGAACCACAGAAACGCCACCTTCCGGATCATCTGTTCCCAATCCTTCGACATTAAAATCTGGAGGAATGTTTCTGCTATTTGAATAAAATGCCTGTGCCGCACCATGGCCGACGATTTCGCCAACAGTGCTACATGCCGTAAGCGAAGAGGCTCTTGAGAACGAGATTCCATCAAGATTCTCAAGTGTGCCTCCACACGATCTTGGTGTCCCCCGTCTTCCGGAATTTCGCCGATTGAAGGCTTTCTTGACTCCGGTAATAAGCAAGTCCCAAACAACTTGTGACCAATCCCGCTTACTTGCCGCGGCGCTCCTATCTTCAAATGGGCGTCCTGTGCTGAAGATAAACAAGTTAAACAATTCAGAGGCGAGGTGGTTGTGATCTCTCAAATGCTCGTCTGGCATACAACATCCGACAGGATATGTGCCAGCCATACCCAATAATCCGCTCATGGGATCGTCGTGAAACCTGTCATCAATTAAGAGATACTGTGCTCCTGAATGGGGGGTCTTTGGCGTAACAGATCTTTTCTGTCCGTTCAAACGGGTTGAGCGTGTGTAAGTGAAATCGGGCCAGTCTATGTATAATCGGAGCTGGTCCAACTCCTCTCTTTTGATCCTGTATGGCTGCTTAGAGGATGCTTTGGCTTGAAACAATACTGCATTCCGACGGGGTTGACCAACTCGCGGAGTATGCACATAGGCGAAGAGAATGTCCCCCAGCTCACATGACGATGCAGGATTCGAGTCAAAACTGACTTGTGGCGTTTGATGACAGAAAACGGACGATATCGATGTCGAGATACCTCGTGGCCCCAGGACCGAGCTCAATGCAGAATGTATTATCGGAGTGCTTTCAAACACCAATCCCGCAACAAAATCAGGTTCTTGAGGAACCGTATTCAGCTGTACGCAGCGCTTCCAAGTATTGAGAATACCATAAATGACAGCAAGGTGGAAACTTCCTATTAATTCTTCACGATTATCGCCAAGCACATAAGATACCGACATGACTATTTCTCCTGTGGCAATTGGGGCAACATACAATTCAGGTGAGCTTGTCAAACAGCAGAGGTTCCAATTGCAGAGACCTTGCTCAGATGGGAAAAAGACAAATTGCGATTGATGGCCTGGAATTCCAAAGATGGAATTGGCGGCAGTCGTTCAAGCGCTGTTTGTTTGCGCCGGGAGGTTGCTGAATTCAAGCGCAAATTTACCGGGTGGCGCGCATGGGGCGCATCTTGGCACTGTTACAGAAAGTTCGTAGTTCACGCTTCAGCGTGCTATCTGCCGGCAAGTAAACTAAAGTTTGAACTACAAACATCTTGCTGGCCGTAACAGTGTCCAGATGCACCCGCGCGCATGCGCGGAAGGGGGTGTGCATCGGGCGCGAAGGCGCGCGTATACGTAATCTGGGTCCACGCCGCGTGGCCGGAGTATTTTATGAGCGCGGCGACCTGCTCATTCCCAGGCAGGCGGTCGAGTTCGACGTTCATCAGCGTTGTGATCTGGTCGAAGCTTTGCAATCCGCTCAAATCCAAAATCCGCCCGCGATACACCACAAACAAATCCTGCGGCGCAATGTCTCTCAGGCTGTTTGAAGTTCGATCCGTTTCAGATCAAGTTCCGGGACGCGTTTCGAGAGATTCAGCATTTCGATTCCGACTACTTGTCCGTCGCCGTTGAAATCCAGGATAACGCCCGGAGAGACCTGTTCGGATTCGACTATTTTCGTGTCGTCCAGCCGCAGATAGAGCGCGTCTGCTTCGTGATCAATATGCAGTCTCATGGCTTCCCTTTCACGGATCGGTCGAAGTAGATCGTCACCACACGGATTGGCGCGGAGTCCTTGTTCACAATTACTCGCAACATTCGACCGCCGAATTCTGGAATGCGAACCAGATGATGTTCCAGCGCCGCGTCGTCCTCGTCAGGCTCTACACGTTCCGGTGATTTCAAGCCGCGCTCCAGCCATTCAGCGCTGAGTCCGCGTTCCGCCATCACTTTGATCGTATGGCGTGTCAGTTCATAATCCATCTACCATATCATCTCCGCTACCATGCTTCACCTTCATACTCTCCCTCTCGCCGAATCTATCGTTCACATTTTTACCCAGAAGGCAAGAAGGCTCTTGGGAAATGAATCGGCAGCCCGGTGAGGGCGCAGAAGCATTGCACCGGATTCACGCCGCGTGGCCGGAGTATTTTACGAGTGCCGCGACCTGCTCATTCCCAGGCAGGCGGTCGAGTTCGACGTTCATTAGCGTTGTGATCTGGTCGAAACTCTGTAGTCCGCTCAAATCCAAAATCCGTCCGCGATACACAACAAACACGTCCGGCAGCGCTTTGCCCGCGTCGCCATACACCGTGCGTTCGAGCACAAACGGGCGCAGTTGTCCGGCGGCCTGCGCGCGCGAAGCCACAAAGCCGTCGCCGCGCGCGATTTGCAGCCGGATCACGCCTTCGCGATCAATCACGCGCACCTGCGAATACATCTCTCGCCGCATTCCGAAAAACTTCTCGCGTTCCGTCTGCGCCTCAAAAACCACCAGCCCGCCAATCTCGCCCAGGCGGCGCAATTCGACGAGCGTTTCGCGGATGGATTTGCGAACCTGCGCCTCGATCTCCTCGTCGGTCAGCAGGCGTTTCGAGAGGTCGCGCGAACGGAACTCTGTCGCGCCCGAGGCCATCGCCCGCAGGATGTTTTTCTGCGGATCGATCTCGACTTGCACCTCGACCGTCGATGGGTCGGCGCCCATGCGCACGACGGCCTCTTCGGCCTCGCGGCGGATGTCGAGGATGTCGTGTTCGGTCGGCGCGACGACGGTGCGTTCGATCGTGTCGCGCACAAGCGCCAGCGCCGCGCCAATCGCCGAGATCATCGGGGCATTGGGTGCGATTTCGTGCGGCAGGCCCATTTTCTTCGCCGTGTAAGGGACAATCGCCCACGCCCCGCCGCCGCCGCCCGAAAGCGTCAGCAGATTGCGGTCGAGTCCATAATCGTCAATCAGGTCCTCGACCACGTTCGCGACTTTCGGGAAGGAGCGGTCGAGGATTTTCTCCGCCGCCTCCTGGTTGCTGACGCCGCCAAGGGCCTCGGCGACCTGGTTCATCGCGAGGGCAATGCGCCTTTCATCGCCTCGCGCGGGCGAATCCTCCGGCACCAGCCCCAGCGCGTTCGCCGCGCACGTGGGCGTCACGGTAAATGCCGAATCTCCGCATCGCAGCCGCACGTAATCCTTCGGATCGCCGCTTCTCGGTTCGATGTAGTCGAGCACGATCTCGTGGCCGCCTTCGCCTTTGCCAAACTCCTCAAACGACGCGTATCCGAGTTGCGCGATATGCGCCGAGCGCGGCCCAACGTCCACCACGCGCCCGCCGCGGATGCGCGGAATCGACCCGCCCGCGATCCCCAGCGTGCGGACGTCGAGCGTGCGCACCGCGAGTTGGAATCCGCCCACCTGCGCGCTTTTCACGAGCGATTTGCCGTTGCGGATAGCGGAAATATCCGTCGAGGTTCCGCCCACTTCGAGGAAAATCCCATCGGTGATTCGCGCATACATCAGCGCGGCGGCCACTCCGGCGGCCGGACCCGAAAGCATCGTGAGAATCGGACGGCGGCGCATTTGTTCAATGTCCATGATGCCGCCATCGCTGCGCATAATCATCAGCGGCGCTTTTATACCCGCCTTGCGCACGGACTCCTCGGTCATGTTGGCGGTTTCCATCATTTTCGGCAGCATCGAGGCGTTGATAACCGCCGTGCGCGTGCGCATTCGCAACCCGAGCAACTGGCTGATTTCGTGCGCGGCTGTGGCGGGCAGCGGCATTTCGCGCGCCATTTGCGCCACGCGCGCCTCGTTTTGCGTGCGTTCAACTCCAAACGCCTCGCTCGCGACAATCACCTCCGCGCCCAGCCCGCGCAGTTCATCGAGCGCCCGCCGGACCGCGTCTTCATCGAGGCCATGGGTGGTGTCGATAAAGCGGTGGCGCGTTTGCAGGAACCGCCCCGGCGCGAGTTCGATCCGCCCGACGTTCGTTTGCTTGCGCGCCTGATCGCGTTCGATGCCGCCGCCCATGCCGATGACGCCCACGAGCGCCACATCGCCTTCGAGCAGGGCGTTGGTCGCCTGCGTGGTTGAGTGCGCGATCAGGACGACTTCCTCGGGCGCGATGTGGCCTTCGTCGAGCATCTGGTAAAGCGAATCGACAATGCCCTGCGCAACGCCTGCCGCGGCGGTGTGCGTGGTAGGCACTTTCCTTTGCGCCACGATCTCGAAGGTCGCCGCGTCGATGGCAACGGCGTGGGTGAACGTCCCGCCGACGTCGATGCCCACGCGGATTCTTCGCCGCGAGAAACCTGCGGCTTGGGCATCTTGCCCAGGATTTCCAGTGTCTTGAGCATCCTGCTCAATCTTATTCTCTCTGAGTGTTGCCTTGCTCATAACCGCCTCCGCCGCTTCTGGTTCGTCCCCAGGTGAATCCGAGTTTGAATACTATGTTTCTTTCGATACTTCCGTGTTTTTTGTGAAAAAATTTTCCATTATTATAGTTGGGGTTTTGGTCCGGCGGCGCGCACGGCTTCGGAAGCCTCGAATTTCTTGAAGTTTTCCGCAAAGCGCGCAGCCAGTTCCTTTGCCTTGGCGTCGAAGGCCGCCTTGTCCGCCCAGGTATTGCGCGGATCGAGCGCTTCAGCAGGCACCCCGGGGCACGCGAGCGGCACCTGGAATCCGAAAGTGGGATTAGCGCGGTATTCCACGCTATCAAGCGCCCCGCTCAGAGCCGCGCTAACGAGCGCGCGTGTGTGCGGCAGGCTCATGCGATGCCCGACCCCATACGGGCCGCCCGTCCAGCCGGTATTGACCAGCCACACGGGCGTGTTGTGTTTGGCCAGGCGTTCGCCGAGCAAATCCGCATAGACCGTCGGGCGCAGCGGAAGGAACGGCGCGCCAAAGCAGCTCGAAAACGTCGCCGACGGCTCAGTCGTTCCGGCTTCCGTCCCCGCCACCTTGGCCGTGTAGCCCGAGAGGAAGTGATACATGGCCTGCTCGGGCGTCAGGCGCGCAATCGGCGGCAGAACCCCGAAGGCATCGCAGCTGAGGAAGAGAACGTTTTTCGGATGCGGCGCAACGCTCGGAATCACAGCGTTCTCTATGTGCGTGAGCGGATAGGCCGCGCGCGTATTTTCCGTGATTGAAGCGTCGTTGTAATCGATGCAGCGCCACTTCGGGTCCACAATCACGTTTTCGAGCACCGCCCCGAACCGCACCGCGTTCCAGATTTGCGGTTCGTGTTCGCGCGAGAGTTTGATGCATTTGGCGTAGCATCCGCCCTCGAAATTGAAAATGCCATCGCCGCCCCATCCGTGCTCATCATCGCCCACCAGGCGGCGCGCTGGATCGGCCGAAAGCGTCGTTTTTCCCGTGCCCGAGAGTCCGAAAAACAGCGCCGAATCGCCGTTCGCGCCGATGTTGCACGAGCAATGCATCGGCAAAACGCCCTGTTTCGGCAGGAGATAATTCATTATGGAGAACACGGATTTTTTGATTTCGCCCGCGTAGCCTGTTCCGCCGATTATCACAAGTCCCTTCGAGTAATGCACGATGACGAACGCTTCGGAGTTCGTTCCATCCACCGCGGGCGAGGCGAAGTAACGCGGCGCGCACAGCACGGTGTATTTCGGCACAAATCGCCCCAGCACCTCGGAGGGGGCGCGGACAAACAGGTCGCGCACAAACAGGTTGTGCCAGGCATATTCCGTGACGACGCGGAACGGCACCTGATAGGCGGGATTCGCGCCTGCGTAGCAATCCTGAACGAACAGATCGCGTCCTTGCATGTAAGCGAGCAATTGGGAGTGAAGCCGCGCAAAACGCTCTTCCGAAATGGGCTGATTGACCGCGCCCCAGGCGATTTCGTCTTTCACGGCGGCTTCTTCGACGATGAATTTGTCCTTGGGCGAACGCCCTGTGCGGCGTCCGGTTTTTGCCACCAACGCGCCGCCCGTGGCCAGAATGCCTTCGTTTCGGCGGATGGCGTGTTCGACGAGGATCGACGTGCTCAGATTCCAGAAGATATTGGCGGCATTCGCGATGCCGTGATTTTCAAGTCCATGCTGGCTGGGATTTACGCCAAGGTTTTGCATCTAGACTCTCTCTTTCGGGCGGGCGGGCAGGATGCGCAAGTTGCCAAATTGTCAAAGGCCCGTCCGCGATTCAGATAGATCCTTCACAATTCTGAAGTCCTGAGCGAAACAGTTCGCCCGAACACTCTATCCAGAATACTCCACTTCTCCCGGCGGGTCAAGTCAGCCTTTGCCGCTGCCAGGCCCCGCAATCTGCTTTTGACCATTCTCCCAATGCGTCTGCACCAGCGCAAATGCGCAATAGTGAGGAAAAAAGGCTTGCGCCATCGGGGTCTGGGAAATTACGAATACTTGTTTGGGCGGAATGCGAATGTTTTGCGTTCTCGCCCCCGAGTGAGTGTCCGGGTTTAACATGGCGCGGCAAGCGCCAGGCAAAGCGACCGGAATTCGCAGATTCCACCGTCGCCCATCTGACGGAGATTCAGCGAGTGATCTCACATGGAAACCTATACCAAATCGCCGGCGGAACTGATGCGGGACAATAGCGGCAAATACTTCCTGATTAATCTCCTGGCCCAGCGGGCCAAAGCCCTCAACCAGGGGGCGCGTCCGGCCGTCCCTTACCAGGAAGGCGCGTCGGCCCCGATGCAGACCGCCATCGACGAACTCCTGGCCGGACGAATTGGCTGGAAACCCTCGACGCCCATTAAGCAATAGCGGGCGGCGACCGCGCGGAGGAGAAGGGCGCAATCGCAAATCCTTTCTCCACAAACAGGCGGCGTGGTGGGTGTAGCTCAATTGGTTAGAGCACCTGACTGTGGATCAGGAGGCCGGGGGTTCAAGTCCCCTCACCCACCCCAACCTACTCCGCAGATTCGGTTCAGGGCCAATAGAACATCCGGCGGAAGAATGATCGAATGATGCTTGTGTGCGCCATTAGCTCAATTGGTAGAGCAGCGGACTCTTAATCCGTTGGTTCGGGGTTCGAGTCCCTGATGGCGCACCATTCAATTTTGAAGACAAATTATCCTCTGCGTGCGTTTTTCGCGTTTGCCGCGATCAATAGCGCATTGGCCACAATGCATGGCGCGTTGCCGCGATCAATTGCGCATTTGCCGCGGTCAATGGCGCGTTTGCCGCGGCCGAGGCGCGCTCAGTAGAAAATCCACGCCGAAGGAGTTGGCGTTCCCGAGAAACGCGGGCGTCCGGCATTCACCCAGGCGGTGAACCACATCGAAGCCGTCATGCGGGCTGCGTCGTCGATCTGCTTCTGGGTTTCTTCGCCGATCAGGCTCCAGAATTCGTCGTAATAGACCGAATCGAAAACCCTGTATCCGCTGATGTCTTGCGCGGCCAGATCGGCGGCGAGAACGGCCTGGCTGAGCGTCCAGCTGTTTGCCAGCGTGGAAAACGCCTCTTCCAGCGGGTCCGAAATATAGATAGCGCTGCCGGCGGACGTGGTTGCGCTTGTGATAAACTTGTTCGCCAATGTGGTTTCATGCCGCGAATGAATTCCGCGATTGCGGGAATCGTCCGAGAGATAGCCGTTGTAATTTGCCGTCGCGTGCAGTGGCGTATAGGCGTCAGCGACGTAGTGAGACAAGCATGCCGCTTCGAGATACGCCGCGTTCCAATCGCGCTGGCGCATGTCGTCGGTCAGGCGTTGCATCGGATCCCGCCAGCCTTCCCAGGGCAGGACGCCATCGCCCCGCTCAAAAATGGTGAGATACTTATTTTCGTCGCGGGGAATGCTCGTGAATGGAAACGGGAACTGGTCAATGTGCATGTCGATGTCCATGTAGTGCCGGTAGCCTTCGAGGGGGTCATTGTCCTTGTTAATATCCGGATCGTTGGAGTGTTCGACAAGATAATCGCGCCAGGCGGCAAAGGCGTTATCCGAGCCATTGCCGATCATTTCCAGCGGAAGATCGCCCACGGCAGCCCTGCCGACGATCTTGTGCATGGTGGATCCCCACCCGCTGGCGGATCGCGGAGCCAAGCCGGACAGGCAGCAGGCGAAAAACAAAAAAAAGGCTGAAAGGGGCACGGCGGCGCAAAAGGCGTGCCACGCCCTGTGGCGGGGGAATAGGTTGTTGTTCATATTCTGCTTGCGGTGTTCCTGTCCTTTATTTGGCGGTCATGCGACATTCGATTTTGTCTGCGCGGAATTTGCGCGCATTCGCGCAATTCCGCCCGCCCGCCATCCACTCACTCAGAATATATATGACGGATTGAGAGCGTCCGCGTCAAGCGCGCTTGCCAAATCTCTCAATACAAAAGAGTCGCCGGGCCATGCGAATCCAGCGAATCAGCCACAAAATTGTCAAAATACGCCCCGCGGTCAGATGGGGAACTGGTGGTGCGGTTGCTGTATCCCATGCCGCAGGGTCCCGAAGGAAACGTCGTGTCCGTGGTTTCTATCAGCAACTCTTGATCGTAAATAAACCGCAACCGGTTCTCGCGCATTTCAATCCGCAATGTATGCCATCCGCTTGAGGTCACATAGCGCTTGGCAGGGAGAAAATCCGTGACGGTGGCATCCATAATTTTCGCGGCGCGGAGACGGCCATCATCTGTGTCGAAGGTAATTGCATAGCAATTGCCTTTGCCTTCGAAGGTTTGATCCATGCCAGCGAATCCATCGTCGCGCGCGAAAATCCCGTAGCGCTCGTATCCGCCTTGCGTGGGCTTGTAGGCGAAATACACATCCGCTTGAACGAAATAGTTTCGATGTTCCGGGCGTCCCACGAGAATGGATTCGCAGACGCCATCGCCGAAGTTGATGGAATCCGTGATAAACAGCGCGTATCCATCGCCGCCCGGCGAGGCGGGGCTGAATGCCTTGACAAAACTGCGATTGAACTTTGGGCGCCCGAATGACGAGCGCCCCGCCGCCGCAAAGCCCTCGGCGATTGGGAAATTCTGATATGGACGCGCCGCCGGGTTCACCGCCGGATTATACAGCGCGGGATACACAACCACCTGGTCGTTGGGTTTGACCCACCCCCACGTGGCGCTGCCGGGCACGGCAATGCGATACCATGCGCCGCTTTGCTGGTCGGCCACGAATCGCCCGCCCCCAAAGACGATTTGCGCCATTTGCGCCGCCGCATCGTCCGGCGCTGAGCGAATGGGCAGCGGCGCCGCCAGCGTCTGCGTATGAACATACGTTCCAGCGTCTGGCAGCGCCTGAATCACCGTTCCCTCAAAAACCTCGGCCACGTCAGTCGCCTTCAGCCACCCCGAGCGGTTTTGCGCATTGTTTGGTATAAAGATTCTGTAATATCCCCGCTGCCAGTAGGGTGAATAGAACATCTGTCCGCGATACGCCGTCGTGATGGCCGCCGCCGAATCCAGGCGATTTGAGCGAATGGGCGTGCTGGCCGCCTTTACTCGCACCACGTGGCCCACCTGCCGCGTGGCCGCCGGATTGAACATGATCGGATACTTGAAAAGCGCGTGGTAAAACGGGCAGCGCGTCGTGCTTCCCCGGATGGAACTCTCGACATGAACGTGCTCGGATGTTGAATTGCCAGTGTTGTCCGAATAGCCGATCAACTGCCCTGTTGTAACGCGCTGCCCCACGGTGACCACGATGCTCGGCAGCATGTGCGCCGTGACGACGTCCAGATTTTCGCCGAGCGGCGACTGGCCGTCCAGGGCAATACGCACGTAATTTCCGTAACTCGAACCTGTGTTTTCAGGGACATTGGTCGTTACGGCGGCGACTGTCCCCGGGGCGGCGGCATACACGGGCGTTCCGGTGTCGAGGGCGAAATCTGTGCCCTCGTGGCCGTTGTAAGCATTGGGCGATTCCCACGACGAAGCAGTCCAGCCGGTCCAATCGGCGATTTGGGTTCCAGCTAGCAGGTCGGCCCAGGCCTCGACGATGTTGGCGTCCTCGAAAGGCAGGATTTCGAGCGGCCCCGGCGAACGTTGCGCCGCCGCCGTGCCTGCGATGGCAACAAACACCGCGCCGATAAAAACAATGCCAATGCGGGCCGACATGCGCGTTCGTTTTTCTGTCTGATGCGGAATCTCACGGCAATTTCTCATGAGATGTCTCCATAGTGATTTATGCAATCTATTGCATATATAGGGTGCACTGTTTCTTCGTTTGCATTATTGCCTGGCCGTTATTTCGGCCACGACCGTCAGAAACATCACAATCGAGAGGAGGCCATTGGCATTGAAAAACGCCGCATTGATCCGCGAGAGGTCGCTGGGGCGGACGATCCAGTGCTGCCAGGCGAGCAGCGCCGCCGCCGCCGCCAATCCCGCGCCATACCATGCTCCCAGTCCGGCCAGCCATCCGGCCGCCGCGAACCCCGCCCAAGCCGCCGCATGAAACGCCGCGCTGGCCCACAGCGCCCCGCGCACCCCGAGCCGCGCCGGGATCGAATGCAGACCCTCGCGCCGGTCCACATCGAGGTCCTGGCACGCATAGAGAATGTCGAATCCGCCCACCCAGAACATCACGGCGGCGCTTATCACCACCGGGACAAGCGCCACCTCGCCCCGGATGGCGATCCACGCCCCGGCGGGCGCCAGGCCGAGCGCCGCCCCGAGCCACAGATGCGACGCCGCCGTCCAGCGCTTTGTGTAGGAATAGCCGAGCAAAAACGCCAGACACGGCGCGGCCAGCCACAGGCAAAGGCTGTTGAGCATCGCCGCCGCCACAAAGAAAAGCGCGCCGTTCGCGACGACAAACACCAGCATGAACCGGCGCGAAAGCAATCCGCCCGGCAGCGCGCGCCCGCGCGTGCGCGGATTGCGCGCATCGAGGTCCGCGTCCGCCCAACGGTTGAAACCCATTGCCGCCGAACGCGCAAACACGCACGCCAGCACAATCCACAGAATGGTGCGCGGCGTGGGCCATCCGCCGGCCGCCAGCAACATGCTCATCAACGCAAACGGCAGCGCGAACAGCGAATGCGGGAACTTAATCGCTTCGAGGACAACGCCAATCCGGCGGATGAGTTGCGTCATGGGAGGAACGTGGAAGAAGAGAAGAGGAAGATTTTTTCACGAATGAGGAAGTAGAATTTTGCCACGAAAAACGCGAAAAGAACGAAAGGAAGAGAATTTCCTTTCTGGTGCATCCTACGAATTGCCCGCCCGCCGCGCAAAGCCGATTCCGCCACACAAAGCGGATTCCCAGAAACTGTTCCAAGTTACTGGTGGCATGGGCATTTTGTCTGTGAATCCGGTGGCTTGGGCGTCTCGCCCAAGATTGTTCCTGCACTTTAAACAGTTCCTGAGTGGATTCCACTGCCAGACGGGACCGCAGGCGTCTTGCCCGTGATTCCTCCGCGATAAAAAGTGGGGCAGACCTCCCGGTCTGCCAGAGCGCTTGTCTTTGTCTCGCCATTTTGTGACAGGCGGCTCCCATATACAGCCCCAAACTGCGCCGCAAGCACCATCCATTGACTTTTCATGCCCGATTGTGTCCATTGCCCCCTGGAGGAGGCGCGGAAATAGAGGATTCGGAGCAGGGCAGCATCGGGAGGACTGCGCGGAACCTTCCCGAGAGGATTCATGGGCGAGACGCCCATGCCACCAGAAGGCGCGGCGCAGCATTCATCCAGGCTCCCGGCGAGGCCCAACCAAGGCGGCGAATCATGCGATGTCCTTTTTGCGGAAACTCCGATACGCGCGTAATCAATTCGCGGCGCACCCCGAACGGCGATCAAATCCGCCGCCGCCGCAAGTGCGAAAAATGCGCCAAACGCTTCACCACGTTTGAATACTACGAATCCGTCGAGTTCATGGTGGCCAAACGCGATCACTCGCGCGAACCCTACGAACAGCGCAAACTCCGCTCGGGCATCGAAAAGGCGTGCGAAAAGCGCCCGGTCAGCGACGACCAGATCGAACGCATTGTGCATTATGTCGAGAGCGAGTTGCGCAATCGCGGCCGGCGCGAAGTGGCCTCGGAGGAAATCGGCAAACTCGTTTTGCGCAAACTGCGCGACATCGACCTGGTCGCCTACATGCGTTTTGCCTCGGTGTATAAGCAATTCCGCGACGTGACAGATTTCAGCCGCGAGATCGAATCACTGATGAAATACTGACAAGACATGCCGATAAATGGATGAATCCATTTTCGCTCATTCTCGTTTTTAGCCTCGAACATGACTCCTTCGCTTTCCGATGCCGCGCCTGAGGCGGATAAAATGCCCGGCCCGCCTGCAAATCTGCCGCCCGCCGCCGCGCCTTCTGGCGCGCCGCCCGTCGAGCCGTTCAGCCGCCGGACCCGTGTCATCTCCATGCTGGTCCTTCTGGCGATGGCGGCCCTCCTGTTTCCGGTTAATCATTTCATCCGCCTGACGCACGAAATCTGGGCGTTTGTCCTCGCCGCGCTCATGGCCTTGTGTTTTGTCCTGAGCGGACCGCTTCTGGCGCTTTCGGGATACAATGTGACGACGTTTTTCAGCGGCATCTCGCTGCCCGGAATTCCAATTTCGATGAACCAGGTAGTCGGGGTAATGGCGCTGGCCGCTTGGGGACTCTGGGTGGCGGCCGGGCGGACGCGCATTCCGCCACGCAGCCGTTATGCCACCCTCGTGATTCTGGCGGCGGTGTATTACATCCTCAATTCGCTTCTTGGAGAAAGCTTCGAGATGGGCCTGCTCATGGCCCGTTCGCTGCTGATTTGCGTTTTGCTTACCCTTGTGCTGGCCACATCGCTTGTGCGGCCTTTCCACTGGACGTTCTGGCTGTGGTCGCTGCTGGCGGTGACGTGCATGATGACCTCCATCGGCCTGCTCGAGTTCGCCACGCATCTGGACTTTTTCCCCAAGCAAAAATGGCAAGTGAAGCCGCTCGAAACTGCGCGCATCAACGGCGTCAGCCGCGATGCCATCGTCTATGGCTATTACGCTCTGTGGGCGCTCGGGCCGGGATTGTATCTGGCGATGGAAAGCCGGCGCGTATGGCAGCGCCTTCTCGCCATCGCGCTGACGCTTCCGCTTCTGGCCGGGGCGCTGTTGACGTTCAACCGCCAGACGCCCGTGATTCTGCTGGCGATGCTCATCGCGGCTGCCTTCCTCTTCCGCCACCGCATGGTGCGCCCGCTCACAATCGCCTTGCTCGGGGCGATGCTTCTCGCCTCGCCCTACGTGGCGGTCAAGATGGGCAAACGCCTCACGCGAGTCGGGCAGATTCAGGCCGATCCTTCCTATATGATCCGCCGCGACAAGGCGTTGATCATGCTCCAGATGATCCGCCGCCACCCGATCATGGGCATTGGACTCGAATCTTTTACGAAGTCCTGGCCTGATTATCTTCCGCCCAATCCGTATTACATTCACTTTTTCAAGCCGCGCGAACATCACCCGGACCTTGGGTATTTGCAAATCACCGCCGAGAGCGGATTTGTTGGCCTGGGTTTTTGCCTGGCGGTGATGGGCAGCGGGGCGGCGATCCTCTTGCGGCGGCGGCGCGAGGCCCTGGCGCAAGGGGCCGTCCGCATGGCCAATCTCTGCTCGGGACTCTTGATTATCCTGGTCCAGATGGCGATTGCGGAGATCATCCAGGATGTGTTTTTGCATCCGCGCAACTGGTGGCTATGGGGGATGATCGCGATCATCGCCGTGCGCCCGCGCCAGGAGATTGTCGAGGAAAACGCCGCGCATTCTCCCGCGCCGCCTGATGCGCCCGCCGCGCCACCCGATTCTGCGAAGAATGCCCCGCCGCCGGATTTGGCCGAGGAGAAAAACACGAGATGATCGTTCGTTCCTCCGAACGCCTCCGCGTTCTGATAGTCCCTCATCTGAGCGAGAAATCCGGCGCTCCATTCTTCGCGGCGCTTCTGGCGGGCGGACTCGATCCGAAGCGATTTCATACGCGGCTGCTGTTTCCGGGGCCGGGCGTTTTGGTGGATTATGCGCGCGCCAAGGGACTCGAATTCGCCGAAAGCGCGTTGATGCCTTCCACATTCGGCCAGGCGGCGGCGCGGGGCGAACGCGCGGCCTGGCTGGTGTCGCGCCTCCGCTATATCCGCGATTGCAACGCCCAACTGCGCGAGTTCCGGCCCGACGTGGTGTATGTCCACTCGATTGTCCAGACGATCCCTGGCTGGATGGCGCGAATGCGGCGGATTCCGGTCGTTTGGCATGTGCAGGAATTTCTCGACGCCCCTTTGCCACAGATGTTGCGCCGCGCGCGCCACATCCGCAAGATGTCGAGCGCAATAGTGTTTTGCGCCCATGCCTCGAAGAAAATGTGGGGCGAGCCGCCCGCCGGACGCTTATGGCGTGTGGCGCCCAACGCCTTGTTCGACGAATCGGCCGCCGCGCCGCGCCCCCGTGCGGAAGTCAGGCGCGAACTGGGAATTCCCGAATCGGCCACGCTGCTTGTATGCGTCGGCGGCGTGCAATACCGCAAAGGAATGGACGTTCTTCTCGATGCCTTTGCGCGCGTGCGCCGCCAGCCAGAGGGCGCGGATGCCTGGCTCATTCTGGCCGGGAGCCGCGATGCCGGGTCCGGAACCGTCGAGTTCAACCGCCGCCTCGACGCGTTTGTGCGGGAAAACAATCTCGCGGACCGCGTGCAGTTCCTCGGGCATCGCGACAACGTGGCCGATTATCTCGGGGCGTCGGACCTTTATGTGCTGGCGAGCCGCAACGAGGCGCTTCCGCTGGCGGCGCTCGAGGCCTTTGCCGTCGGGATTCCCGCCGTGCTTACCGACACCGGCGATTGCGCGCGCTTGGCCGAGGGCGAACGCTGCGCTTTGTGCGTGCCGTGCAACGATGCCGCCGCGCTGGCCGGGGCTTTGTCCGCCTTGCTGCGCGATCCCGAACGCCGCCGCCGCATGGGCCGTGAGGCACGCGAACTCGTGGCGCGCGAGTATCGGTTCGACTCCATGACGCGGAACGTCGGCGCAATTCTCGAAATGGCCGCCGGCCGCCGTCCCGCCGAGTAGGAAGAGAAGATTTTTACCACGAAAAACGCGAAAAAAGAGAGAATTATATTCTCGTCTTTTCTTCTTTCGCGTCTTTTCGCGTTTTTCGCGGTTAAATCTTATCTTCGCGGTGAAAGATCACTGTCACTCCGCGGTCGGGTGCGGGCCAGGCAAAGGTTTTCACGGGCCGGAAACCGTGGCGCGCGGCGTTGTGCCATGCCTTGGATTTTTCCGGCGTTCCTTCGCGCGCGGCAAATGGATGCACAAACCACTCCGCTTCGCGGGCGAGTCCAAGGCGGTCGGTGAAGAAATCGCGCCGCAGGCGGGCAGACACAGCGGGCGTCACAAGACCTTCCAAATCGAAAATCCGCCCCTGCGAAAAGTAGCCCAGGTGGCCGATTTCATGCGCGGCAATGACTGGCGCACCATCTTTGGCATCGTGCGCCTGCTCCTTGCCGTCCAGCGCCTTTCCGTCTTGCATCTCGCCATCCTCGCGCGCCTCGGTGTCTTTCTTCGCCCGTTCGTGTTCCGCGATATACGCCGCCGCGTCGCGATACATCTTTTGATTCGTCGTGATGCCATAGTGAGCGAGTCGGTAGTGGATATGCGCCGCATAGATGGGAATCTGCGGTCCGCACGCCGCAATCGCCAAAACAAACGCGGCCCCGGCGGCTGCGGCCGCGTGGTGGCTGCCAGGGCGCGTGTCTGGCGCCGCGCCTGATGCCAGCAGGCCCGAATCTGTTGCGTTTGGCTGATTGGATTCCGCCGAAAAAAATGCCCTGAAAGGGCTGAATAACACAGCCCAGGGCAAGCGAAGCGTCGCCCCGGGTTTTCGAGACGCCAACAACGGAATCGTCTGGCGCGGTTTTCGCTCTTCTTGCGAAAACCGTGACAGACGACGCGCATAAATCTGTTCGCAATGTTCCATGCCCCATTCCGCCGCCGCGCCGAGCGCCCGCGCCGCGAACATGCACAACAGCAGAAGATGCGGCGTGTGATACCAATAAAAATCCGGTGCGCGTCCCGCCGCGAAAAACAACACATAGGCCACATAAAACGCCGTAATAGGCGCGTGGTCCCGCCGCCGCGCCAGCATGATAAATCCCGCGATCCCCGCCAGTCCGAGTGGATGGAACCGCCCAAACGCCGCGAACATGACTTTCAAATACGCGCCCGCGAACAAACTGCTAAATGGCGTCGCGCGCGTCGCGACGGATTTCGCCAGGAGCGACTGCGGGATGGGCGATCCATAATAGGCCCAGAGCACCGCCGCCTGCGCCACGAGGAGCAGCGCGGGCGAGAGTCCGATGAGGATTTCGCGGCGGTCTTCGCGGCGGATGGCTGGCCACAGCGCGAACGTCCCCACCACGCCCAGCGCCGCCACGCCATCGGGCCGCACTAGCGCCGCCAGCGTTCCCCAGGCCACGCACTCGACCGCGCGCCGCTGCCGCACCGCCGCCGAAAGCGCCCCAAACGCCGCCGCCAGGAACCATGCGCTTTCCATGCCCGCCACGGGGATTGTCAGCGGCGACATCCCGACCGCCAGCGCCCCCGCCAGCCAGAACCACCGTCCGCCTCCCGTGGCCTCCATCATCTGGCGCATCCGCCAAAGGATGAGGAACAGCATTGGCACATCGAGCGCCAGCGCCCAAGTCCAGGGTTGCGCGCCCAGCCGCATGCCAAGCGCGATAATCAATCCATAGAGCGGCGACGTCGTCCCGCAGACCCGCTCGCCCGGATTGAACACGAATCCAACGCCCTCCACCAGATTCCGCGCATAGCGAAACGTGATAAAGGCATCGTCTTCGATTGTGCCGAACGCAAATCGCAGAGCCGCCCACGCGATTCCGAGCGCGATCAGGAAGATGTTTCGCGGCGTGGCCAGGCGGCGGACGAAGTTCATGGATAGGAACTGCGTAAACAGCAATTTTTTGTGCGATTCCCCGATCCCCTATCATTCGCCCCGCGATTCATCGCGGGGTTAGCAAAAAAGACATGCGCTCTGAACCGTTTCAACGGTTTGTTTTACAGCGCGGCGAAAAACCGTTGAAACGGTTCTCAAAGAAAATCCTCCTTGAAATCCCCGCGATGAATCGCGGGGCGAATGATAATAATCCGTCGGTTGCCTCGCTGGAGTCACTTTGTGCGGTTCCTGGATTTATTGAAGGGCAAAAACCTTTGGAATGGACCCGATGCGGGCCGGGCAGTAAAGTTCGCGCCGCTATGCCCGATTGCGCCGCGGATTGTCCCGCGGATTGTGCCCAGGTCCGGGTCCGTAGCGGCGCATGGCATTCCCCGCGTGCGAATTCTCTATGCCCGGCGCCATGATGCAACGACTTCTGCGAATCACGCTTGTTCTAGCCATTCTATCTCTGGCCGCGCTCGCGCTCGCAACGCTTGGGCGAAAGAGTTTTTGGCTTGATGAAATTTTGAAAGTCCTCGTGGCGGATCAGGCCACCTGGGCCGACGTCTGGCGCGTAATGCCGGCCGATCATCCGCCCTTGCTGTATGTGATCCTGCGCTATTGCGGAGGCGGAAGCGCGAACGAGGCGCTTCGGCGCATTCCCTCGGCGGTTTTCGGGCTTTTGACCATTTTGCCTATGGCGTGGCTGGCAGCAGGTGCGGCGGGGAATGCATCAAGAACTTCTGCGGAAAAAACGCTGCGACGCGGAAGCGAGCGCGCGAGCGAATGCGGGCGCGGGCGCGAAGGCTTTTTCCTCGGGGCGTCGGCGGCCTTGCTTCTGCTCGTCCATCCGCTCCATTTCCGCCTGACGCAAGAGGCGCTGCCCTACGCCCCCGTGGCATTCTGGCTGGCGCTCCACGCGGTCTGTGCCGTGGCATGGATGCGCAGCCTTATCGAAAAAGGCCGCGAGGGCGAAAGCCGCGGCGGCGGCAGCGGCGCGCGGTTGATTTGCGCGATTGGCGCGGCCCTAACGGCGCTTGCGGCCTTCGCGACGGCTTACGCGGCAGCGTTTTCGCTCGTTGCGATCTTTTTCGCCTCGGGCATCGCCGCCATCGATCGCAAAGGGCGGGAAGAAGGCGTAAAGTCGTCCTTTTCGCTGAAAATCCTTTTGGGATGGCTGCTTTGGGCCGTGGCGCTGGCTGGCGGCATGGCTTATATGCTCTGGCGGATGCGCGCGCTTGCCGGAACGCAAACCCGCTGGCTGTTTCCATCGCTCGGCGGCATGATGCTCACGCTCGCCGACGGTCTATTTGGACTGCGCGCGGACAATCCGGCCACATTGATTCTGTTTTTAATTCAGGCGGCGCTCGTCTGGCTCGGACTGCGCGAGACGAGGCGTTCGGGCGCGCTCATTCTACGCCTTTGCGCCGTGTGGTTGTTTCTCGGAGCCGGGCTTTTCCTCGCGTTTTTCTCCGTCCGCAACCGCTTTATCGCCCCGCGCGATTTCGAGCCGTATGTGATTCCATTGGTGATACTGGAGGTTGCGGGACTTGCCGCTGCCACCCGCTCGATGCTCCGCCGCCACGATGCCGAACTTCTCGCCGCCATCGGCGCTGCCGCCGTTGCCGCCACAGCGTTTTTTGTCATCTGGACGCGCGGCGTCGTTCCGGACCTTTACGAATACTACCACACCTCGGCCTATCGCGAGACGTTGGGCGACATCGCCGCGCAGGTTCACGAAGGCGAATCCGTCATCGCCCTCGCCGAGGGAGGTTTCACTCACTATTGCTACAACTACTATCGCGACCGCGTATTTCCCAGCGCGCCCGAATGCGAGGTGTTCGATCCGCGTTCCGCCAGCCAGGCCGCGCGGGTTTTTGCCGCCGACCGCGTGTTTCTTGTTCCACTTGTTTTTGGCGCATCGCCCCCCCCGCTCATGTTTTCCCTGGGATTGCGGGCGTTTCACGGCCGCGAGCCATCGCGCGAAGAAGCCATGCGCCTCTATTCCGTTTCGCCCGTCTTTGCGCCGTTGCCCGACGATGGCGTGATCGACATCGGACGCCCGGGCGATTCACAATGGCTTTTCGGCGGGTTTTACGATGCCGAATCCTGGGGGCCGGATACCACCCTTCGCTGGACGCGTCCATCCGCCCGCGTTGCCTTCGCGCTCGATCCGCCGCGCGCCGCCCGCACACGCGCCATCCGCATTCGCCTCTTTCCATACGAATCCCTCAAGGAGGCTTCCAAAGGCGCGGCGACGCCCTCGGCGCCACCCCTGCGGCGCTTTGAATTCCTCGTCAACGGACGCTCGGCGGGCGTCCGCGAGTGCCCCGCGCAAGCCATGTCCGACCTCGAATATCCGGTTTCGCTTCATGCCGGGCCGGTCATCCTCACCCTCACGACGCCAGACCCGCCCGGGCATGCGCCGGGAGACACGCGCCTTCTTTCCGCGGCCATCGACCGCATTGCGCTTCTGGAGGAAGACGCGCCCGCCTCAAATACTCACTTGACAGACCACGGGTTGAATGGAGGACTTCACGAGGATTTGCGGCAGGCGCCGCCAGGCAATACCCACTGAAATTCCATTGGGTGTTCGCCTGCTGGAGGGGGTCCGGTCTTCTGAGCGCGATTGCTGGCCTGCTCAGGCCGCGTTTTCTGTTTTGCCAAACTTCACCCGATTGCAATATGCCGTCTTCTTTCAATAAATCTATGCGCCGATCCGGAGATTCCCTCCTGCTTTCGCCCAGCCGCCCCCACATTATCCTGTGTTGCGACTGCGAAGGCACCGAGGCGCAAATCCGCCGGATGTGGAAGAGCATCGAACGAGCGGGCGTGGCGGCGAATTTCTTTTTCGTCGGTGAGACGGCCCGCGCCTATCCGGCCCTTGTGCGCGAAATTGCCGCCACGCATCAGGTGGAAAGCCACACCATGCGCCACCTCGATTTGCGCCGCATGGGAAAACGCGGGCAGCGGCGCGAGATTCTCGATGGCCGCCGCGCGGTCGAGGACATCATCAGCCGCCCCACGCGCGGATTCCGTGCTCCGTGCCACAGTTTCAATGCCCACACCGTCGAAATCCTCAACGAAGAGGGATTTGTTTTCGACGCCAGCCGCCTCTATTACCGCTGGTATTCGATGGGCGGCGTGATCGAAATCACGCCATCGTGGTTCCGCGAATGGATGCCGCTTTACGGACGCCTGGGCATCCGCCCCGGCCCGGCATTCCAAATCATGAAATGGCACGTGATGGCGCGCCGTCTCAGCGTCTTGCCCGCGCATCCGCACTATTCGGGCCAATCGGCGGAGTTCGCCAAAGCCTTCGAGGATTTCCTGCGCTGGTGCCTGGCGCGGCGCGCGGTCTTCTGGCCGATTGACAAGTATCTTGCCGTCGCGCGCGGCGTCGAATGCCCGGCGTGGATTTCGCCACTCGGGCCATCGCTCGCGCCGCGGACGCCGCGAACGTCCCACGCCATAGCTAGCGCCAAACCTCGCGTGGGTCAAATGGAGCAGGTTTGACGCAGAGACTACCATGACGACGACCAAACCCGATCGCAATCAGGCGCGCGCGTCGTATTGGGACGCGAAAATCCGCCGCTGGGCCGAATCATGCTACACGCGCCAGCGAGGCGATATGATGTCGCGCCTGCGCCGTTCGATCGACGCGCGCAAGGAAGAAGCCAAGCACCTCTTGCGCGAACGCCTTCGCCCCGGCTTCACGTTGCTTGATCTCGGATGCGGCGCGGGACAATTTGCCATCGAGGCTGTGCGCGAATGCGGCGCGGCGCGGGCCATCGGGCGCGATTTTAGCGCGGAGGCAATTCGCATGGCCGAACGCCTGCGCGACGAGGCCGGCCTTGCTCCCAAACAGGTCCGCTTCGAGGTCGCGGGCGCCGAGGCGCCGATTCCCGCGGATGTGGATGTCGTCACGGGCCTCGGGCTGCTCGACTGGCTCGATCCTGATCAAATTGACGCCTTGTTTGCGCGCCTGCGCGGGCGGAAGATCATTATGAGCTTCAGTGAGCAAGACGGCTCCGTGGCGGAAATCGTCCACCGCGTGTATTTGGTTTGGCGGCTGCGCGTAATGCGGCGGGGCGTGCGCGCCTATCATCACAAGCGCGCCTTTATGCTCGAACTGGCCGCGCGCCACGGACTGGGCGCAGTGGAAATTGCCGCCTCGCCTTCCATGCGATTCGGGCGGCTTTTGCACAACCTGCCGCCACCCGCCTCAGAATCGCAGGCCAGACAATGAAAACACCCGCCAGTGTCCGCCTCGTGTGTCTCATTCGTCCCGCAGGTCCCATAAGTCCCATAAGTCTCATAAGTCCCATAAGTCTCATAAGTCCCATACGTCCCATTTTCCCAATTCATCAGCGCGCATCAGCCCCAAAATGACTCCTGAAAATCGCAATCCTGTGCGGCGGTATTTCGATGCGGAAGCGGGCGACTATTCGCATCGCTCGGGCGCGGGGATATGGAAACACCTTCGCGAGCGCGAGGCCGCCGCGTTGTTCGACCTCTTGCAGCCGCGCCCGGGCGAGGCGATTCTCGACGCTGGATGCGGGTCGGGCTTTTATACGGAAATGCTTTTGCGGATGGGGGCGCGGACCACGGCGCTCGATCTTTCGCCCGCGATGCTCGATGCGCTGCGCCAGCGTCATCCGGATGTGCCTGTCATCGAGGCGGACCTGGAAGACGTCCACCTCGAACCCGTGTATGACCGGATTGTTTGCGCGGGGGCGCTGGAATTCGGCAGCGATCCGGCGCTGGCCATTCGCAATCTGGCCGCGGGCTTGCGTCCCGATGGACCGGGGACATTAGTGATTTTGCTGCCGCGCCTTTCGCTGGCTGGATTGGGATACCAGATTTTTCACCAGCGCCACGGCATGAAAATCCACCTGTTTCGCCGCGCGGACGTCCAGCGATTTGTTCGCGAAACCGGCTCGCTCGAAATCGAGACGATTCGCAAAGTGACATTCAACTTTGCGGTCCGCGCGCGCCGGAAATAGGAATCCGCGGAAGATTTTTTACCACGAAAAACGCGAAAAACACGAAAGAAGAAATGGATTCCTTTTCGTTCCTTTCATCTTTTTCGTGATCCAAAGAGCTGAAATTACCCCCAATTACTGTCTTTGCCATCCTTTACTCAAGCGTGCTTGGTAATCATTTCTCGAACCTTGGGAACCAGCTCATTTGGAATCTCCGTAAAGGTTTGTGAAGAATCCTCACAGGTGGCTTCGTCTTCAGCAAGCGCTTCTTCGGGCGATTGATACTCGTTATGATCGAGAACCTTGCGCACACGCTCCTCGTTCCATCCGGCTGGGAATTTCTTTGATTCTCTCATGTTGTTTGCTTTCGGCGTTGCCCCTAAAGTGACAACATCAGTCCTTCCTCATCTCCTCCAAATCGCCATCCCATTGGACCTTGCCTCGGAGGCGGCGGAGGCGCTGCTGGGCATGAATCTGAATCAACAACCGCAGGCCGGATTCAATGGCGGACTTTTGGGTTCGGCATCCGCTCAATTGCAGTGCGCGAGACATCAGAGCGTCGTCGATTGTCACGGATATGCGCCTGGTGCGCCTCCCTTTCGCTCGGCGGTTGGATATGCCAACGCAGGGTGGCGGGCCAAGGCCGAATCCAGGGGAAGGTGGCTTGGGGAAGGCGGCGGGATGTTCCAAATGGAACAGCGCGAGGGCGGATTGGGTCATATTGTGTAGGACCCCATGGCGGCGTGGGCGCTTCGCATCGGCGATGCCAGGCGGGAGGAAATGAAGCCCCAACGACAGCCAAGCCGCATTCAGGCGCATTTTCCGGCTGTTGGAGCCGCGCCGGAATATCCTGCCAGCGCCAGCAACACGCATCAGGCATGGATTTTGCATTTCGCCCCCCCTAGGGACTTGGTGGTCTGGATTGGATTGCAGCGCGGAGCCGAAATAAGGAACCAGAAGGGGGAGAGTCACACCATGGCGATTTTCAACACATGGAGTTGCAACTGCTCGGGAGCGCCGGGGAAGACGATTGTTCTGGCCTTTTGTGCGCTTGTCTCTTTGAGCCTTGCCGCTCCCCCGTCC
>CAYUNT010000014.1:0-40023 GCA_964446285.1 uncultured Candidatus Sumerlaeota bacterium
AATTGAAGCGCCCCCCGGCCACCCTTTGGGTGGGGGGGGGGGGGGGCCAGGGGGGGCCGGGAGGAATGCCGGGATGGCGAAGGCGCAGGCTGTAGAGTTCAGTGGCAGCGGTAATGAATAGCGTGCGGTAATCGTCGCCGCCAAAGGCCAGGTTGGTGGTGTTGGTTGTGCGCGGGCCGACGGCCACCAGTCCGATTTGCGCGCCCGAAGGCGCAAAAACGGCCAGCCCTTCATCCACGCTCACCCACAAACGCCCATCTTGATCCACTTTCATACCGTCGGAGTGCGTGGCCGCGCAAAAAAACCGCCACGAGAGCAGATTTCCCGCCGCGTCCATGTCGCAGGCGTTAATGTAACTATCGAGCACGCTGCCCACATAGAGAACGGACTCATCGGGCGAAAAGGCCAGTCCGTTGGGGCGTCTCATCGCGTCGAGCACGAGAGTGACTGTTCCGGACACGTCCAGACAATAGACGCCTTGCACGGGCTGATGCTTTATGCAGGTCGAGCAGGAATAATCGGGGTCGGTGAAGAAAATTTTCCCGGAGGAATGCACAACGAGGTCATTGGGCGAATTGAACGGACTGCCGCCATATTGCGAGGCGATGGGCGTGGCGGTGCCGCCGTTGGAATCAATGCGCGAAACGCACCAGGCGTCGGGCTGGCAAGACACTATGCGACCCGAGCGGTCGAGCGTTGTGCCGTTGATGGTCGAAGGGAGGGTCCAGCGCAACGAAGCGGTTCCCGAGGCTGATCCATCCTCGCGCCAAGTATAGACGCGGGCGACGCGGATGTCGCTGAAGAGGAGGCGGTTTTCATCCGCGAGCCACAGCGGGCCTTCGGTGAACACAAATCCCGAGGCGAGTTTTTTCGGCGGCGATTCGATCAGGTCCGCGACGGTTTCGCCGCCCGCGCCCCGCGCCGCCGCCGCGCCCTGCGCCCAAAGCAGAATCGGGAAAATCCAAAAGCGCAGCAAAACAATGGGACGTATGGGACGCATGAGACCTGTGAGACGATTGTCCATAATGCGGTTTGCTATTTTATGGAGGCGCGAGTGACCGTGGATCAGAAGGCGATCCAGGCGTCTGGCGCGGGGGGGATTTCGGGAACGCGAACCACATTGGAATATGCGGAATATCCGTTTCCGTTATACGACCTCACGCGATAATATACCGGCAAAGAAAGCGCCGCGAGGTTCTCGCGCACGGAATGGGTATCGGCCGAAAACCGCGAAACAAGCGCGAAATTCACCCCATCGACCGAGCGTTCTAACTCGAATCCGTCTTCGTTGCCCACAGGGGCGCTCCATTGCAAAACAATGGCCGCGGCTGCGCCCGCGCCTTCCGTCGCCGCGGTGAGCGGACCGGGCGCGGCGGGCATTTCATCGGTTTCCCTGCCGCCCGTCCAGCGCACCGCCGCATCGAAGAGCGCCAGGCCCGCCGGAGTCAGGAGCGTCATTTCCTGCGTGTAGGATTGCAGGAAAAATCCGGTGCGGCGCGCGGGGGCGATGAAGCCGTTGAACATCTCCGCCCCGCCTCGATAGCCGAATGTGGCCGCCTTGGCCGGATCGCCCACGATGTGCGCCCCGACGGTGGCATTGGCGTTGGGCGTGCCCCAATGCGCGCGGGCAATGGTCGTAAAAATCTGAGTTTGTCCCGGCGGCAATCCGCCCGATAGGGGTGAACTTGTGTCAGTAATGACGAAGTCTTGCTGATCGGTCAAATACCCGTAATGCGTATTGATTGTCGGGCCGGTCATATTCATGTCGTCGTAATTGTAGTCTTCGGAACAAAGCACTGGAACGGCCACGTCGCGGAATTTGGCAAGGACGTCGGTCGAGTTGACGGATTCCGAGATAAAAACAAGGGATTTGCCTGCGGCATCGGCTGCCGTGGAGTTTTTGGCGACGACAGGGATGCAGTTGTATCCCCATGTGCCGAGGCGCGCGATGGTGGCCAGATCGCCCGCGGCCAGAACCGCCGGACCAGCCACAAATAGGCAGTCGCGCGGTGTCAGACCCACTGTGATTGTCACGCGCTCGGAGTCGTTTGAGAGCCACTCCGAACTTGATGCGCGCGCCATGATCGTGTGCTGCCCCGGCGGAACGTTTGTCCATGTCATTTCGTAAGGCGCGGATTCCACAACCCCGAGGCTCACGCCTCCATCCGCGATGAATTCGACTGAGGTAATCGCGCCCGATTGCGTGAAGGCGTCGGCCGCCAGCGGAATCGCCGCTCCTTGCGCCCAAGTGCTATTGGGAGCGGGCGAAGTCAGCGCCACCTCGGGCGGGGGAATCTGCTGATACACGCCTCGGAACAGGATTTCGCCGTCCGTATCGAGGGTTTTCGTCACCACGCCGTCGTCCGCGGCCGTGTCCGGCGGCAGGCGCCATCCCGCGAGCGGCTGCCAAATCATCACGTAACGGCCCGTCGGGGCGGAAGAAAGCGTCGTCGATCCAGCGCCATCCTGGGCGAGTCCCTCGGGACCGCGCAGGCTCCAGGGCGCGTCGGGCGGCTCGACCTCGATGCGCACTGTGCCGGCGGCGCGGATTTGCGCCGGGGCGAGCGCGACGAGTTCGATTCCCGCGCCTTCGTTCAGATTGCGCGTGTAGAGTTTTTCGACCGGATTGTTCCAATGCTCATGAACCCCGAGGCTCCTGAGCGGTATGCCGTCCTGTTCGGGATCATAGACGGTGCCCGAGGGTGCATTGTTGGCCAGCGCCGCCTCGTGCATGTAGTCGTCCACGGCCCCTTCGAGACCCAAGCCGCCCATGTTGTCCGCGAATTCCGTCCGCAGAAAATCCAGCGCCACCGAGTCGATCGCCACCGGGTCTTGCGAGGCGAGAAGACTTGACGGATAGTCATTATTGAACGGAACGTTCTGCCATTTTACGGGATGCGTGCCCGTGCCGTGGGTCTGGAATCCCCAGAGTCCATCAAGCAAATACAGCATCGTCTTTCCGCCCAGGTGTTCGTGGCCCATCAAATCGACCATCGAGCGGTAATGCCCCGCCTCGGGCGTCGGGCTGGTTGCCTGGTAGGTTCCGGCCATGAAAGCCAGATTGTGATGCGGGCCGTAGGGTGGTTTGCAGAGGCTGCCATACCAGTTTTTGCCGCACATCGTGGCGGCGGCCTGCGGATGGCCTTTCATCACCGAGAGATTGATGAGGTAATCCGCCTCGTAAAACGCCAGCGGCACGTAATCCGAGGGAATTTGCGAACCGTCTTTGTCCGGCCCGCTGTAGTGAATGAGCGGCTCCGGGGATTTCAGGCTTTTTGTGCGGCCTTCGGTTCCGACCGGATTGCTCGGATAAGAAAAATTATCTTCGATGAATGTGACGCCGGGGAACGCGCCCGCGCACCGCGAGTAGGTTTTGTCCGCGATGAATCGCGACGGATCGCCCATCGTGATACAGTTGGCGGGCACTCCGGCCTGATTCACAAGTTGCTTGAGGAGAGCGAGTTCCACCTGCGGCGAGATGTCGGCGAGGTTTTTTGTGTCGCCCGTGTTGTTCGAGTTGCCGCGGTGGCTGCGCTGCTCGACGTGGTTGACCTTGATGGCGATCTTCTGCCCGGCCTGATAGCCGGCGTCGCCGCGCCCGTGCTGCGCGTTGAAATAGCGGAAAAACGCATCCCAGGCCGCCGCGTCGGTGTCCGCGCCCGCGAGGCGCCGCAGCGCCTGCGACATCATCCCGTCCACCACGGCCTGGTTCGTGTGATCGTCGTCCCAGTAACGCAGCGTCGCGCTGCTGTCGAGCGACGGGTCCCAGGTAGTGGCATCCGGGTTGTGCGCCCAGACGACGCGGCCCGGGAAGATGCCTTTGCCTTCGCCCAGCGGCGTATTGGCCGGATCGGCCGGGGCATAAGATGCATGGGCGCGCGTGCCGTCGGCGCTCTGTGAAAATCCAAGGCAAATCAGCCCCAGCAGGCAAAACCCAAGGGCGGTTTTGTATCGCGATCTGGCGAGCGCCGCGCGAACATTGCGGATCGAAGCGGCCATGCCGAAAAATCCACAAATCCACAATATAAACGCCGCCGCCGCGGGAAACGCCGCACGCTGGCAGGGATAGGCGGCGCGGCTTGGCTTGGGGATCACACGCACAAGAAACCACAGGAGCGCGAACAACCCGCCGAGACGCAATCCCCAGCGAACCCATAGCCCAAGCGCCCCTTCGCGCAGGCGCCGCGCAATGGCATGACGCCGCGCCTCGCCTGTCGCAGGCGCGCGCGCGGCCGCAAGCGCGCCAGAAGCGCGAGTGCGGAGCCTCGCGATCCCGGATTTGCGGGCCGCGCACTCACGTGGGTCCGCATTCGCCGTTGTGGTTTCGTTTTCGGGGGCCATGAGGAGAACTCCTGGAGGGATTTGCCGTTTATGGCGGGCCGGACCCCTGAAAGCGCATCTATCTTATGGCCTTCAGGGCACTGTAGAGACTTTCCATCGCGGCGTTCCTTTCCACCCGCAATCACAATGAACAAACGCCCCTTGCATGGACAAGGCAAAACCCATTTTTCGCGCGTTTTTCGAGGGGAAATTACTTGACGCTGTTCGGGGAAGATACTGACTTTGGGCAGCGACCGGTGTTTCCTTTTCATTCGGTCATCCAGGATTGAAAATCGTGAATCCTTTTCACAAGCGGAGAAAAGCCAATGACTTGCACGCAGATTTCCACGCAGCGATCGAAGTGGCAATTGGGGAAGCGAACGGCGTGTTGCCTGTGGCTGGCCGCCGCCATGCTGGCGCTGGCCGCCCCCGCAATGGCGGCAGAGCATGTGGACAAGGACTATGTGGATTGGGATTTGTCCATTCCCGCACGGCTGAAGCCGAGCGCCATCCAGGGTGGCTACGCTTTTGATGAGAAAAACGGCGTGGTTTTGCGCGTGGTATTCAAGAGCGTTTCGGTCCTCTCCGGCGGCATAATCCGCGCCCTGGCGGATGTGGATGTCACGGTTCCAGGCGAGGATAGCGGCAGCTTCGAGTGGAGCAATGTGGCCAAGGGCGTTCCGGTAGAAGGACGCTATAAGGCGTCTCTCAGCCGGGTTCTGACATGCTATGATCTGGCTGGCGGCGGATTCAACTGGGGCGAGAAAGAAACCTCGGCCATGGCGGGAACCATCTTGCTTCGGGGCGGCTCGCCGGCCGTGCAGGTTCTCCTCAAGGCCAATGCTTCCGTAACCAAAACCGGCAATTGGGCATGGCGGGGACGCGCCACGCAGGATGCTGTCACAAAGGGCTACGACTTTTTAGTGTGCCAGTTGGACGTGAAAACGGCCCAATACAAAGGCAAGGGCCTATATAATGGCCTTCACATTAATGAGGAGCTGTTTAGCGAGGCCTGGTTTGAATCCAATTCCTCGTCGGTCGCCAATGATTATCAGGGTTCCTTTGCCGGGGATGTGGTTATGTGGGAAGAATACTACGATGCCGGAGATGGACGCTGGCGGGAAGAAAAAACCGTCGGGGGAACGATCACCGGCAATGGCAAATGGTATGTGGCAAGAAGCGGAAAGCCAAGCCAGTGGACGATCACGATGCGCCATCCGCCCAAAGGCGTTACGGGGAAAATTACCTCGCTTGTGGCGGTCACGGCCCAGGAGGCTTCCAACGCGGCCAAAGAGAAAAATCAGCCCTTTCCCGACATTTATGATATTGAAGAAACCTCCGAGGGAACGCGGAGGATGCTCGATCTCACTTCCTCGTTCGTTGTAAAGAACGCGGTGGTCTATAAGAACAAAACCGTATGGTCGCAACCGGCTCTGAGTTCCTGGATCGACCAGGTGGAAAAGGACCGCCCGAGCGGCGGCGGGGATTATCCCGGCATTTTCCAGGTGGCTACGGTCCCCTCGGGATCGGGCAACTGGTGGGTTTGGCTCAAGGTGATCGGCACAGAATACGCCGATTGGGCCAGGTGCTATGTGGATGGCGAAATCAAGGCGGAGCGGACCAACAACGCCGAGCGCGGCGTGGAATACAACACGTTCGAGACTGGCCCATCGTATGCGCCAGGCACGGAACTGGCCATAGCCATATCGAATGGCGGACTCAACATCGGTTCGCAGATCGTCGTGCAGAATGTGAACTCGGGCGAAGTCCGGGTGTTGTTCAATAAAAGCAAGTAGGCGAAAATAGCTCGGCCCCTTTCCGGGAAGACTCCGGCGACAATGAAGATTCACGCAAGGCCCGCTTCAGAAAAATGAAGCGGGTCTTGCTTTTTTCCGTCTTCGTATGTTTGGGGCCACCTGGAACGTTTTCCTGGGCGTTGCAAGGATGGGACCAATGGGACCAATAGGACCTATGCGCAAGTCTGCGGCGGCAAAAACGCCTATTATGAAATCTGTTTTGCGCTTGGGCAGGTCTGGGTTCGCGCCCGCGCCGGAAAGCGCCACAAACCCCTTCTTGCTTGACCTTTGAGCGCCCGAGTGGAACAAAACGCCATGTCGCTCGCTTCCCCGCGTCGATTGGATATTACTTTGTCCGGAGAGGAGTTCAGACGGATGAAACCGCGCGCGACCCGAAACACCCGCCTCTTGATAGCAATTCTTGCCTCTTCCTTTTGCCTGCTTCTGGCCGCTCCGCTCCGCGCCGGGGAAGTGACCGGCGTGGAGGGCGAATGGATATGGATCGACCGCGGAGCGAATGACAGCGTGGCCAAGGGCGCCCGCGTGGCCCTCACGGCGCCCGGAAAGCCCCCGGCCAAAACCGAAGCGGAAGCCGATGCCATCCTTGTGATCGAGCGCGTGGAGCCGAATCGCGCCGTCGGACGCCTGATGCGTTCCTCCACGGGCGCCGCTCCTGCCGCGGGATGGAACGCGTTCATTTTGTCACAGGACCTCGAGCCTCGCGGCGTGTTCGTAAAAGTCATCGTGGATGACAAGGCCCTCCAGGTGGAAAAGGACCGCCCGCGCGGATGCGCCGGGAAACGAAAAAGCCTGCGGCTGGAAAGCGCGGAACAAGCCACAGCGCAAATTTCCCAAAGTGTGAACGAGGTGGTGGCACAGGAAGGCGCGCAGGTGCAGGTGGTTGCGCCCGCGCCGGAAAAACCCGCCGCTTTGCCAACTCCCGCGCCCGAAGCGGCCGCGCCTGCTGCGACGCCTCCCCCAGCCGCGCCCGCCCCAGGGGAGCCTTCGCCCCGCATTCCGCCGCCGCAGCCTGCGGAACCCGCCGCCCCCGCCGAGCCGGGCCGTCATGTCGCCGTCGCGCTTCCATCCATTGAATACGAGGCGTCGCCCGACCTGATCGTTCGCATTGTTTACTCGGGTGGACTGCGGCCCGACGAGGTGAACGCCGATATTTTCATCATTGGCGCGGGGGGCGAAACCCTTGAACGCCAAACGGTCAAAGCGGCGATGGCTTCGCAAACCGTCCGCCAGATGCTCGCGCGTTACATCCGTTCCGAACGCGGACGCCAGACGGTTCTGAATCTTCACAATCCCCAGCCGGGATTTGACATCGAGCTATGGCTCAACGTTCCTGGCGGTCCGAGCGCCGCATCGGCCTCCTCGATTGCGGAAGCGCCCAAGTCCGCCCAGCGCGGCATCTCGGTCGGAACTGCGGATTGCGTCCAGGAGGTCGAAATCGGCCAGTCGGCGGTGCTGCGCCGGGGCGACCGCATGACTTTTGGGTTCCGCTCCGCGCGCGACTGCTACTTGGTTCTCTATAACGTCGGCCCCGAGGGCGAAATCACGCAGCTATTCCCCAATGCCTATCTTCACGACAATTTCATCCGCGCGAATCAAACCTATATGATTCCACCGCCGGACAAGCGAACCGTGGATGGAAAACAGGTGTATTTCTATGTGGACGCGGCCAAGGCGGTCGGAATGGAAACCGTCAAGGCCATTGCGACTCTGGATCCGATGCCCCTTACGGCAGCGGACATCCAGGAAATAGAAAAGGGCGAGCTCCCGTCGGTGACGCCCGAGCCGCCTTCCGCCAAACCCAATTGGAACCTTGCGGCTAACAGCCTGGCCAACCGAATGGCCTTGACGCGCGGAATCACGAGCACCCGCACGCGCAGCATCAGCGTCGGCTCGGAAAGCGGCGCCGCGCCGCAAGCGTCCGAACCCGCGCCGCCTCCTGAGATTCAGAAGACGATGGAGGAAATCCGCGCCTATCTTCGGAATCTTTCGCGCTGGAGCGATGCCACAATCACGTTCTTCACAACGGACTGATTCGTCTTTCCATGCATTCCAATTCCACCTATGCGCGGAATTAACTGGGACCGCGAGGCTCCGCACTCGCATCTTCCCTATTTCCCAGCACTTTGCACGTTTTTCCTCGCAAGATTCTTCCAAGGAGAATGATTCATGAAATGGACCCAGCCGCGGCCAAGCCGGCGAAATACGGCGCATTCGCTCCGCCCTCTTTCCATTTTCCTGGCGGGAACGCTTGCCATCAGCGCCAGCGGATGCTGCTGGAAAATGGTGCGCGACATTACGCTGCACATGATTGACAATGCGGACAAAGTCGTGGTCGCGGTGATGCTGACCGCGACCCAGCAATACGTCGCCGCCGTGCGCGATCTCTTCAATGTCTGCTCGCGCATCAATACCAGCTGCCCGCCCCGTGCCGTCAGCCCGAAAAAACTCAGCAAACTCCCGCTCGAAGTGGATTTCAACCTCCTGCATGAATACATCGACGCCAAGGGCGATGTCCGCGTTGCGACGGTGGCGCCCGTGAAGCCCGAGGAAATCCTGAGCGAGGCCGACGTCAAGGCGCTGCCGGGGATTTCCGAAGCAGACAACTACAAATTCGTTCTCGCGGCGCATCAGGATTTGTATATTTACGTGTTCCAGATTGACGCCACGGGCGAAGTGGCCTGGCAGTATCCGCGCGAGATCGAAACGGAAAACGGCCTCGAAAAAGTGAATTCGTGGTTCGACGCGGAGGGCGTCGGGCCGCTTCCGGCGGAAAAAGTGCTGCGGATTCCGGCGGACGACGACTTGTGGTTTCACCTGAATGCTTCAGGGCGAAATGGAGTGGAGAACTTTTTTGTAGTGGCTTCGAAGATGCGCCAGACCGGCCTCGAACAGGCGCTCGAACAAGCCGTCCAGGCCGCGGCAAAGCAAAAGGAATCCAACCCGGACAGCTTCCAGAAAACCGTCATCAATCTGCCACTGGTGATTCGGCCAGACAAGACGGGCCTATCAAGCGGCGAAGGAACACCCGCGGCGGAAACGCGCACAATTCGCACAAATTCCGGTGCGGCGATTCCGTATTCGCCCGAAACCTTCACCGGCAAAGCCAGCACGATCCTGATGGGACGCTCGATTCTGCATCTGCCGCCAGCGTCGAAATAATCCTCCCCCGCGGCGGAATGCCAGGCTCGTAATAATTTCTTTTTGCCACCATTGTTTTTGCCGATATGACTTCGATAGCCGATAACCTTGCCCGCATTCGGGCGCGAATCAATGAAGCGGCGCGGCGCGCCGGACGCGATCTGCAATCGGTGCGCCTCGTCGTTGTGACAAAAAACCATCCTGTCGAGAGCCTTCGCGAAGTTGTGGCCGCCGGCGAACGCGATCTCGGGGAAAACCGCGTGCAGGAAGCGCAGGCGAAACTCCCGGAACTCATCTCTGGCGGCTTGCCTGGCAACTCGCCTGGCGCTGGCGGCGGTTCGCCCCTCGTGTTCCCCGCCGGATTGCAACGCCCCCGATTTCATTTCATCGGCCACCTGCAAACAAACAAAGCCAAGGTCGTGGTGCGCCTGTTTGATTGGGTGCATTCTGTCGATAGCGCGCGAGCGGGCGAGGCGCTTCAGCGCGAATGCGAAAAGGCAGGGCGCGAATCCATTGATGTGCTGGTCGAATCCAACGTCTCGGGCGAGGAGTCCAAACAAGGAATCGCCGCCGCGGAGGCGGAAGCGCTTGTGCGCGAACTGGCGCGTTTCGACCGCCTGCGCGTGCGGGGGTTCATGACGATGGCGCCTTTTGAACTGGAGCCGGAAGCGACGCGGCCCGTGTTTCGCGCGCTGCGCCAACTGCGCGACCGGCTAGCGGCGCTTGGTATCGAGGGCGCGGATTTGCGCGAACTCTCGATGGGCATGACCAACGATTTCGAAGTGGCCATCGAGGAAGGCGCGACAATGGTCCGCATCGGCACGGCGGTTTTTGAATAGAACCGCCCGGGGAAAAATTTTGTTGCCACGAAAGACACGAAAAGAACGAAAGGAAGAAAGTCTTCCTATTTCGTATCTTTCGTTTTTTTCGTGGTAAAATTCTTCTCGGACTCCTCGATCAGGCGCGAGATGTCTTCGATGCGCTGATCCCAGGTGGAACGTCGCGCGAGTTCGAGCCGCAAGGCGCGTTTTTCATCGCCTGCGCTTATAGATTTCTCGATTCCCTCGATGAATCCTCGCGCGTCACCGGCGAGCGTTGCAATCTCGCCGTAGCGGAGCAGCGAAGGAAGCGGAGTTGCCACGATGGGACGCCCGGTGGCAAGGTATTCGAAAAACTTCAGCGGCGAAACGTGGCGCGTGGCGTCGTTGAGGACATAAGGGATCAATAATACGTCCGCGGCGTGAAGCAGCGCGGGCAGATTCGCGTAGTCGGCTTTCCCCGAAAAAAAAACGCGCTGCGAACGGCGCAGGCGTTCCAGGGCGGGCGGCGGCGCGGCGCCTTCCCACACGGGGCCGATTAGAATGAGGCTTCCCTCGGGCCGCTCGCGCACGATGGCTTCGAGGAGGTCGAAATCGACTTTATGCGGTGCAAGATGTCCGGAAAAAACAAGCCTCGGAGCGGGCATTGCGCGAATCCGCCGCAGCGCCGCCGCGCCCGCCGCCGAAAGCCGCCCCGGATCGCCGTTTTGGAAATGCTCGAAGTCGGCCACGTTTTCCATCAGCGCGGGCGACGGATGAAATCGCGCGGCGCGTCGGCGTAACTTTTCCTCGGTGCAGACGGCCACTTCGGCGCGCCGCAGCAAGGCGGCCTCAGCGCGGCGCAAGGCCCTCGACTCCGCCCCAGGAACAGCAGAAAGATCGTCCACCATGTGATACAAAACGCATGAGGGCCGCAATGCGCTAAGCACATGAATCGCGTGCGGGCTGTAACACCAGGCGATGGGATGCGACATGCGGAGTTTCCGCATCGCGCCGCGCAATTGGCGCGACAGCACGAGGCGGTTCAACGCCGCGACGGGCGCGAGTTCCCAGCGCGGCAAAACGGCGGGCGAAAGAACCCAAAGCCCCGCCGCCCCCCCGCCGCTGCCGCGCGAGGAGGAGGACGCTGCTGCCGCTGCCGCCGAAGGGCTGTGTTTGAAATCGCCGCCCACAGGCCACTGCGCGGGCGGCACGCGCCGCAGTCCGCCCAGAAAACGCCCGAGGCGGCGCCAAATCCGCCCGAGATCCGCCCCGCTCGCCCACTGCACACGCCGCGTGCCAAGCGCCTCGACAAACACGACGCGATTTGAGCGCGCCAGACGCGTCATCACCTGATGCTTATTCGTCGGCAGAGGCGTATCCCAGTCGGCCGTCGAGAAACAGATGATGTCGCGTCCCTGGAGCATGAAAAACGCCCGCATTTCCTTACAACAAATCATTGGAGATTTTTTGTAATAATCCCAAAGACACAAAGCCACAAAGAAAATACGCCCCGCTTTGCAGGACAAGTAATTTCCTTTGTGTCTTTGTGCCTTTGTGGTGCAATTTGTATTCCAAGCCCTCAATGCGGGTGGTGCGTTCTAGCGCACGGAATTGGCGGCTGGGGCGGAAGCGGGATCAGAGGGCGCCGCCGGGGTTTCGGTCCATTTGCGCGGCGAAAATGTTGAGATAACCATCCATCCGAGCGCCATCCCGACGAGTGTCAGCAGAATGCCAATCGCCCGGTTCATATAGAGATAATTGAGGAAAAACTCGCGCGGAGCAGCGCCAAACAACTCGCGGCATGCGATCTGAGCGATAAACAGAATCGCCCAGGCAAGAAACAGCCACATGGGGCGCATCGCACGCCCTCCCGCGATGCGGAGCATAAAGGTTGCCAGCACCGCAATTGCCGCCATGCCGAGGAACGCATTGCCCGCCGTGATGGCTGGATAGAGCGTGTCGCCGATGATGAGTTTCCCGATGCCGATCAGGAAGCAGTAGATGGAAAAAATCGAGAGAATCCAGTTGCGAACATTCGGACCATTGAGCGGCGAATGGGGTTTCCAGCCAGGCTCGGTTTTGCGGATTTCGTCCTCGATGTCGCGCCATCCCGGTCCGCCCGGTTGAACGCGGCGGCAGAAATCTATCAACTTTTTATGGTCTGTCGGCGGAGTCAGCAGCGTCACAATCAGCGCCATGCCAACGGAAAACGGCATGGAAATCAGCAGATTGTATGGGAACGGGAGTTTGAGGGCCGGGAAAATTCCCTGGAGCCAATAGAGAATGATCGCGAAATAAATCAGTGACAGAATGCACGTGACTTCGGACCATGCGTTGATGCGGTGCCAATACCAGCGCAAAAGATAAATCACGCCAATGCCGGCGTTGAAGCTGGCCAGAAGGAACCAGGCGTCGGCAATACTGTTGAGGAAAAGCGAAATAAAGATGCCAAGCGCGGCCTGGACGAGGACCATCGCCATCCCGATGCGCAAGTAGTGGCGGTCGGAGAATTTCCGCCCTCCGGCTCGTTTTTCAATCTTGGGTGCGATGAACGGGCGGTAGAAATCGTTCATCAGATACGAAGCGCCGAGATTCACCTGCGTGGCGATGGTGGACATGTAGGCCGCAAACAGCGCCGCGATCATCAGGCCCACAAATCCGGTGGGCAAGACCTCGACAAGAACACGGATGTAGCCATTTTCGGCCACGGAGTTGGGCGGCATCTGGCCGTTCGCGTAAGGGACAAACGGGAACAGAACCGCGGCGGCAATTCCGCAGATGATCCACGGCCACATGCGCAGAGCGAAATGCGCAATGGCGAACCATAAATATCCGAGGGCCGCGTGGCGCTCGTCTTTCGCCGAAAGCATCCGCTGCGCAAAATACGAGCCGCCATCAGTGAATCCAACCGACCACCAGACAAGCAAAATAAAGATGAAAAACTGCGACATCGGCATCAGGCCGAGGCCGCCCGCCTTGCCTGTTGGAACCATGCCCACCATGGCCCGCGCCTTTTCGAGCGAATAGATGCCCGCCAGGCGCGTCATCATGTTCTCCATGCCGCCGCACGCTCGCACGGCCAGCACGGCCATCACGACGCACCCGAACATCGCAAGCCAGAACTGCACGAAGTCTGTTACCAGCACGCCCCACAAACCCGAGATAAACGTGTAGGCGATGGTGATGAGAAATAATATAAATAATATCTTATATTGATTTACGTTTGAGGCGATCGTGTATATCTGATGCAGAAATTCCACAGATCCCATCTTGGCCAGAGGAATCTTTTTTTCTTCAGGAGCGGCGCTCTCGCCAGAATTGGCGGACGCGCCCGATGCCTTTTCCAATTCCTCTTGCCCCGCGGCCAGCGCTTCGCCTTCCAGGCGCTTGAGTTTGTCGTAATCGAGCACGGTGCCATCGGCGAGTTTCACGGGGCGGATGACTTCCGCGTCCCGCTTGGCGCTTGCGGATGCGCCAGCCTTCTTGGCCGCCGCCGTTTTCTTTGGTTCCAGCAAATCTTTCGGCACACCGCGAATACCCGAGATCGTTCCCGTGCTCAAACGGTCCGCCAGCCCCAGCCGCCGCAGCGCCACGTCCTGTTTCTCCTTGTAAGCGCCATTTTCAAAATCGCTGAAAATCTGCACATTGTTATATGTAAGAAGTTTGTATTCGGCGGCGATGGCAAGCGGCCGGATGTCGTTGCGCAAACAGGCCGCCTTCACCTCCGCGTTCATTCCCTGCGAGAGCGGCGTGTGCAGAAACAACGACAGCATCAGCGCGTCCACCACCGGAATGTGCGGAAAATCCGGAATGGTCAGGTTGATGATCATGGCCATTGCCTTGTTCACCCACCCCATCACCAATCCGCCATAAGGAATGGCGAGCCAGACAGCCTTGAACCCGCGCAGGAAGTTCGCCGCCCCGCCCGAATAGCGCACATAGACAAATTCCATGTCAGTCATTGGGTTTGCGCGTTTCCACAGCCGCGCAAAAAAGAAAACCCCCGCCATTGTTATAGGCGCCTGGCACCACCAGAACCAGTTTTGCGAAATTCCCGAAGTCACCACCCAGCCCGAGAGCACAAGCGGCGTATCCGCGGCGAACGTCGTCGCCACCATCGACGTCCCGAGCAGCCACCACGAAACCCCGCCCCCTGACTTGAAATACTCTTCCGAGTTTTTGCGCCCGCGCTTGGAGAGGACGACTCCTATCGCGATCGAAACTGCAAGATAGGCGATGATAATCCACCAATCGACAGCCTTCATTCCAATGCCGGAAAGCAATATCGCATTTGTCATGAGTGGCGTCTCCCTGCGGGCAATTGAGGCGGCGGCGCGGTCTGGCTTGGCGCGGCATGGGGCGCGGCGCGCGCGGGCCTCCGTTGCATAAATTACGCTGGAATGTGTTTCGCGAATTTGCGCCAAGTAAAGCGCTTTTCCGGCTCCGAGGGCTATTGGGGCGGCATTCTCAAGGATTTTCGCGCGGAGGCGCGCCCGCGGAAGGCGCTCTGCGTGCAACTGGCGTGCAAAACCCTGGGATCAGACGCGCTTTTTGAAATAGTCGATTGTCAGTTGCAGGCCTTCTTCGAGGTTCACTTTGGGTTCCCAGCCGAGTTTTTCGCGAGCCAGCGCGATGTCCGGACGGCGCTGCCGCGGATCGTCCTCGGGCAGTTCTTTGAAGATGATTTCGCTCTTCGATCCGGTGAGGCGCTGGACAATTTTCGCGAATTCGAGAATGGTGAATTCGCCCGGATTTCCGATATTCACTGGTCCGGGAAACGGGGAGCGCATGAGGCGGAAAATGCCCTCGACGAGGTCGCTCACATAGCCGAACGAGCGCGTCTGGTTCCCCTCGCCATACACCGTGAGCGGTTCGCCGCGCAGGGCCTGGGCGATGAAGTTCGGCACCACGCGCCCGTCGTGCATTCGCATCCGCGGACCGTAGGTGTTGAAGATTCGCACAATCCGCGTATCGACGTTGTGATAGCGGCGGTAGGCGGTGGTCATCGCTTCGGCAAATCGCTTCGCTTCGTCATACACGCCGCGCGGACCGAGTGGATTCACGTTGCCCCAGTAGGTTTCGGGCTGCGGATGCACGAGCGGATCGCCATAGACCTCGGATGTGGAGGCGAGCAGATACACCGCGTGCTTGTCTTTGGCCAAGCCGAGCGAATTGTGCGTCCCGAGCGATCCGACCTTCAGCGTCGGGATCGGGCGTTCGAGATAATCGACCGGGCTGGCGGGCGAGGCGAAATGCAGCACGTAATCGAGCGGCCCTTTGATGTATATGTAATTTGTGACGTCGTGCTTGATGAATAAAAAGCGGTTCGAGCGGATGTGGTCGATGTTTTCAATCGAGCCGGTCGAGAGGTTGTCCATGCAAATGACTTCGTGCCCCTCTGCCAGAAAACGGTCGCACAAATGCGACCCGATAAATCCCGCTCCGCCCGTGATGAGTGTTCGTGGCATGATTTCTATCCTTTGCAGAAAGAAGCGTTATGAGAACCTAAACAGGAAGACGAAAGGAGAATACGTCTACAAGCGCCGCAGGCGCGAATAGGAAAAAGCCCAGGGCAAAGCGAAGCGCCGCCCTGGGAGAATGGCGAAAAAATCTCAAGCCCTGACAGGGCGAAAGGACTCCCGCGAATTTCGATTCCGCGTGGCAGACAGAAAAGCAAAAGAATTGCATCATGGGATTGGCGGAAAGGTCCTGACGCCCCTTTCGGGGCTGGGCTCTTGGGGGGGTATCCCAGGGCGGCGCTCCGCTTGCCCTGGGCTTTTTCTTTGCCGCGCCTTTGGCGCTCAACAATTGGCGAGGCATGTTATTTCCATTTCGGGGTTCAAAATACTCCTTCTTACATTACATTTATATTACAATCCCTTAATCGCCGTTTCGAGCGAACGCGCAAATTGTTCGGCAACCCATTGCGGCTTGGTGATGGCGGTTCCGACAACGACAGCCCACGCGCCCGCGCGAATGGCATCGGCGGCCAGGGCGGGCGTATTGTAGCGCCCCTCGGCCACGACGGGCTTGCCGCTCTCCGCCGCGAGTCGCCGCACGAGTTCGAGGTCCGGCGCTTCGGTTTTGGGCGATTGCGGCGTGTAGCCCGAAAGCGTGCTCGCCACGGCGTCCGCGCCCGCGCGCGCCGCCGCCATGCCTTCCTCGAACGTGGAAATATCCGCCATGACGGCGCAACCGAGTTCTTCGCGGATGCGGCGGATGAGATCGGCCGCCGAGGCACCGCCCGGACGTTCGCGCGGTGTGGCGTCCACGGCGATGCATTCCGCCCCCGCCGCCGCGAGGGCTTTGGCGTCCTCGAAGGTGGGGGTGATGCAGATGCGGCCATCGGGCAACATGCGCTTTTGGATGGCAATGATCGGCAGCGGAACTGCCGCGTGCGCGCCCGCGGTCACTTCCGGGCCGTTCACACGCAACCCGACCGCGCCGCCGAGCAGCGCGGCGCGCGCCATGGCCACCAGCATTTTCGTTTCGTAAAACGGCTCGCCCTCCGAGGCTTGGCACGAAACGACCAGCCCGCGGCGGAATAATTTGGTGAACCGGGTATCCATTGAATTGTCCTTATGTGAATTGGGTCAAAGAGGTTTAGAGAAATCGGGAATCTCAGCGAAATCGGATCTGGCGATCCGGCACTTCATTTGCCGAACGCCACGCGCCGCCGTCGAGGGCAATGTTGGAAGTGGCATTTCGGATTTTCGACTTGCTATTGGGCGGCGGGGTGAAATTGATAGGCGTGTCAAGTGCATGGCGGGATGTGGCGCCAAACTCATCGGAATTCCAGGGGGAGTTTGAATTGTTACGCGGAGGTATTTCGGAAGGCATCCTGGGCCGCGTTCGACTCATGCGAATGCCGAGTGCCTTCTGGTATGCAACAAAAATGGGACCCATGAGACAAATGGGACTTATAGGACCTTTGCCGATCAGAACATGCGCTGCCGTGAAATTGGTTCAGCATATCGGCATCCATTGCCTCATACGCCATTTCATCCGAGAGACGGGTCCCGCATTGGTCTCACCAATCTCATTGGTCGCATAAGTCTCATCGGTCCCATTGGTCTCATCCATTCCTGATTATCTTGTAAATCCTGTCCCATCTTTCATGCAAAGGAGATCGAATCATGACGGACATGCAGCCAAGTCTTCCGGATCAGGTGGCGCGGCGTCCGCTTCACTTTTTCTGGATTGTGGATTGGTCCGGCTCGATGTCCGGCAAGAAAATCGCCTCGCTCAACCAGGCTATCCGCGAGGCGGTTCCGGACGTCGTGCGGGCCACATCAAGCCATCCTGAGGTCCAGATCATGATGCGCGCCATCCGTTTCGCCGACAAGGCGGAGTGGCACGTGGGTCCGCAGGCAATCGAATTGGAAAAATTTGTCTGGCCCGAACTCTCGACGGACGGCTGCACGGCCACGGCGCAGGCAATCCGCCTCCTGACGGGCGAACTGGACATCGAGAAAATGCCCCGGCGCGGATACCCGCCTGTCTGCATCCTGATCTCGGACGGCTACTGCACGGAATCCGAGGCGGAATACGACCACGCCATTGCGGATATGGAAAAAATCCCTTGGGGGAAAAAAGCCGTGCGCCTGGCAATCGCCATCGGCGACGAATCGGATTACGACGAAAAGCAATTGCTCAAATTCGTCAGCCACAAGGAAATCGGCGTTCTCAAAGCGCACAGCCCGCAGGAGTTGATAAAATACATCCGGTGGGCGAGCACGACGGCCAGCATCGGCGCGTCGGCAGGAAAGAGCAAGGCGGGGGCCGACCCGAACTCGAACGTCATTCTCACCGCGCCGCCACCGGTCATAACGTCCGCCACCGAGCCATTCTAACCCAGGGGGAGGCAAAGCGGCCATGAGCCTGATTGTGGACCCCGTGCTTGATCTGGCGGCTTTCGGATGCGCGCGCCGGGGGGCCTCGCACAAGTCGGAGGCGGACCCGAAGCCCTGCCAGGATTCGCATCTGATTTTGAGCGGTTCTTCGGCGGGCGCGCCATATTGCATCGCGGCGGTGGCGGACGGCCACGGCAGCGAAAAACACGACCGAAGCCAGATCGGATCGTTTCTGGCTGTGCAGGCGGCGGCGCGGGCGCTGCTCGAATTTCACGGTGCGTTCGCGGGCGCGGGCATCACGACGCTGCGCCGTTCATTCACGAGCGACTTCCCGCGGCGGGCCAGCCGCGCCTGGCAGGCGGATGTGCGATGCCATTACCTCCAGGACAATCCTGAACCACCCGGGAAATCGCCCGGAAGCGCGCCCGATTACCGCCCTGTGTATTCGCGCTACGGCTCGACGCTTCTGGCGGCGATGATCGTCAACGACACGCTTCTCCTGGCGCAGGTGGGCGACGGCGACATCGTGCTGATTCTGGACGGCGGCGGCGCTGAACAGCCTCTCGCCGCGCCGGATTCTCTCGTGGGGGGGGAAACCTTTTCGCTCTGCTCGCCCGACGCGCAGAATCTCTGGCGCACCGCCACAGTCGAGCTGCATTCGGTCCGGTTCCTCGCCCTCTCGACCGACGGATTGCGCAACGCCTACGAGAACGATGAGCCATTTTACAGCCTGCTGGCCAAGATGGGCGAGAACATCGAGGAGTTTGGCGCCAGGAAATCGGCGGGCGTAGTGCCGGATTATCTTGACCGTTTCTCGCTGCGCGGCAGCGGAGACGACATCACGCTCGTGGGAATTCAATTGGGAAAACGCGCCGCCGCCGCGCATCAACCGGAGCCTATTTCGCCGCAGGCCGCCTCTCAGGCGCAAGCCCCCGCTCCCGCGCCTGCCGCCGCTCCGGATGCCACGGTTCCTTCCTCGATTAGCATGGCAGCCACAGCGCCGCTTCCCCCCTGGGCCGGAGCCAGGAGCGGCGCGAACACTGGGGCAGGTGCGGCAAGCTCGCCTCCGCCCCCCGCGCCCGCGCAGTCCGCGCCTCCCGGCGCTCCCGCCGGCCAATCGCCCTTCGAGGCGTTTCGGCTGTATCCGGCCCCCCGCAGCCCGCAGCCGCGCCCGCCCCTGCCTGACGAGGAGGAAGAACCGCCGGCCCCGATCGTATAAGCGCATTGTTATGAGCGCCGCGTTGCGCGAGCGCGGCGAAAGTGAACCCGCTTCCCCGGAATCCATCCGCAATTCAGAGGCTTTGCGCCGCTTGTTGTTCGTAGCATGACGCGCCAGATACTCTGCCAGCTGATCCGCCAGGACCGAACGCTGATTCAGGACCATCGCCGTCTGGAATCGTGGCTGCGTGATCTATGCCCCAAGGGCGGTCCGCGCATGAAGGCGGTGCTTCTGGCCCAGCGCGAAGGCTTTGTGGCGCAACTGGCCTCATCGGATGGCACGGTGGCCGTGCAGATCGTCCTGGCGCGAGTGGTAAAAACCTTCGGCGAGGAAACGGGGCTTCGCGAGGACATCGCGCAATGGGCTGTGAATGCCTGGGCGCTGGCGCTAGGTTTGCTCGCTTCGGATTCCGCCATACGCACGGACGGGGCGATAGGCGCTCCCTCCTCTCCGGACGGCGAACCGCCTTCGCCGGAACCATCTGCGGCGGCGCCCGCGCCCCCTCCGCTTCCCTTGCCGCCGCTGATGCAATCGGCTTCTGCAGTCACCGCGCCGCTTCCGAGTTCGCCATCCACAGCAGAAAAGATGCGATGGTTCTTTTGCCCGCACTGCGAACACAGCGGCCAGGTGCCGACGTCGAGCGCCGGGCGGATCGTCGAGTGCCCCTCGTGTGGAAAGAGCGTGCGGATTTCGGCGGATGGACTGCGCTTTTCGCCCTCGGTGGCAATGCCTTCGCCGCCCCCCTCGCGCGCCGCGCCCGCTCCCACGCAGCCGCGTGTCGAACCCACCAGCTCCTTCGCGGGCGTCCAAAGCCCGGAGGAAAGCAAACGCCTCTTTCTCCGCGAACTGCTGGCGAATTTGCTGCTGCCCGGCACGGCCATCAATGCGTTTGTCCGCGCGCGCATCGAAGACATCGAGGAGCGCTATCACCTAAACGCGCAAGAATTGCTGGAAGACCCGGCCTTGAGCGCCACCGCCCGCGACACTCCGCTGCCTTCGGCCCGCCTGGTGGTTTCGCCCGATGGCAGAAACGCGGCGTTGCGCACAATTACCGAGGCGCTCCGCCTGGCGCCGCCCGATGCGCAGATTCTCATACGCCCGGGCTTTTATCGAGAGAATCTGGTGCTCGACAAACCTGTGATCCTGCTCGGCGAAGGAAAACTCGATCACATCATCATCGAGGGAACATCGAGCGGCGGCGTTGTCATGAAAGCGCCCTACGCGCGCGTCAACGGCCTGACGCTGCGGCGGCCGCTCAGCGCCACGACCTCGCCGGCGGTTTTAGTTCCCGAGGGGTGCCTGCGCGTCGAGGACTGCAACCTCTCGTCGGTTTCGACGCCCTGCGTCCTCGTGCGCGGCGAAGACAGCAAGTGCAAGTTCCGCTGGTGCCGGATTTTCAATGGTGGCGCCGGGGGAATCGTCTTCGAGGCAAGTTCATGCGGAAGCGCGGAGGATTGCTCGATCTTCGGCCATAAAACATGGGGGATCGACGTGCGCGAAAGCGCCGACATCCTGATCCGCCGATGCCATATCCACAGTTGCGTTGTCGGCGGGATGCTTGTCCACAAGCTCGGATGCGCCAACATCGAGGAGTCGCTGATTTGCGACAATGACGGGGTGGGAGTCGAGGTCAACTCGAACGATTTCACGCTGATCCGCGGGTGCATGATTAACAGCAACGGCTGCCACGGCTTTCACGCGCGCAACGCCTCGGCGGCGATTATCGAGGATTGCGACCTGACAGACAACACCCCCGAAGCGCTGCAAATCGACAGCAGTTCCAACGTCCAGCTACTGCGCAACCGCGAGGTCTGAAGAGAGGAGGATACTCGCGAAAGCCATTGCAAATCACGCGATTGTTCATTTCCTTATCCGACTGAAACGAGGGTCCCATGAGCCTGCAAGCCAATCAAGTTATCACAGGCGAGATGAGCCAGACCAAAATCAAGGTTGTGAAAAAACTCGGCGAGGGCGGACAGGGCGAGGTCTATCTGGTGGAAAGCCCCTCGGGACCGATGGCCGTCAAATGGTATAATTCCGAGCAATCCACCGAGGAGCAGAAGGCGGCCATACGCTACCTCGTCCAGACCGGCCCGCCGCGCAATCCCCCCAGCGCGGGCAAGCGGTTCATCTGGCCGCAAGACCTTGTCTCGACGCCGTCGCATCCGTGTTTCGGCTATATGATGCCGCTGATCGACACGCGCACCTTCGCCGAACTGGGCGAGGTGCAGGGGCGCCGCAAACCCCAGCCCGCGCCCCGCGCCATGTGCGAAATCGGATATCAGGCCGCCAACACTTATCGAGCGCTTCATCTCAGCGGCCACTGCTACCGCGACATCTCGGCCGGCAACCTCATGTTCAACCCGCAGACGGGCGATGTGCTCATCTGCGACAACGACAATGTGGGCGTGAACCGCCAGTCGAAATGCCAGATCAAGGGAACGCTTGAATTCATGGCGCCCGAGGTGATCCTTTCCAAAGCCGATCCCTCCACCGAAACCGATCTGCATTCGCTGGCCGTTTTGCTGTTTTATCTTTGGATGTGGCATCATCCGATGCACGGCGATCTCGAATGCCAGCTGCGATGCTGGGACCTTCCGGCGAAAATCCGCCTCTACGGCCAGAATCCGGTGTTTATTTTCGATCCGGGCAATGCTTCCAACCGCCCGAACGATCCCGAATACGCCACGGTCCGCAAACGCTGGGAATTTTGCCCGCAGTTGCTCAAGCAGATGTTTATCCGGGCGTTCAGCGTCGGACTGCGCGAACCGGCTCGCCGCGTCACCGAGGGCGAATGGCAGTCTGTGTTTATCCAGTTGCAGGACGGCATCCTCGAATGCCCAAAGTGCAGGGCGGCGGTTCTGTGGGACCCGACAGCTACGGCGCTGGCCTGCTGGCATTGCCGCACGGCGGTGCCGATTCCGCCGCGCCTGCGTTTGCGCCTGCCCACGGGGCCAATCGAAATTCCATTGACCCGCGCATTCGCTCTGCGCCCGCATCATCTGGACCCCGCGCAAGGCGCGGAGGACCGCACAACGGTCCTGGCTGATCTTGCGCAGCACCCGACGAATCCGGCGGTCTGGGGCATTCGCAACCGGATGGCGGCCCCGTGGTCGGCAAAGTTTCCCGACGGCGCGGTCCGCGAAATCGCGCCGCAGCGTGCCGCCCCGCTCAATCCGGGACTCGTGCTGAACATCCAGGGCGTCGAGGCGCAAATTATCGCTTGAGTTGTGAGTTGCGAGTTACAGGTTGTGGGCTATGTGTTGTGAGTTGTGGGAGAAGACAGGTTGACCTGTTGTCATTATCCTCAATTGTCCTATGTGTCCCATCGGTCTCATTCGTCCCATCCTTATCCAACCCCTTCCCCCCTTCTCCTAACTCACAACCCGCAACCCACCACTCACAACTCTCTTCACTCACAACTCTTCACCGACAACTCCTGCAATGTCTATGAACTCTAAAGAACGAATGATGCGAGCGGTGCGGCGCGAAAAGCCCGACCGCCTTCCCGCCACGATCCATCAGTGGCAGCCCTATCATCTTAAGCATTACATGGATGGCATGAGCGACCTGGAGGCGTTCCGCGCCTGCGGTCTGGACGCCGCGCTGGCCCACACGCCGCTGCTCGATGGCCACTATCACGCCTTCGGATACGACGCGCCCAACTGGCGCATCCACATCCGCGAAGAAGTCCTTCCCAATGGCGACATCGTCCATCACTATTCGTTCGCGACGCCCGAGGGCGAATTGACGCTCGTTACGCGCTCGAACGAAATCACAACGTGGATTCTCGAACATCTCGTGAAGCGCGAAGAGGATGTGGACCTCATCGCGCGCCACATGCCCCTGCCGCGTCTGGACAAACAGGCCCTCGCGCGCGCCTATGCTGAAATGGGCGATGACGGCATCATGCGCACGGCCATCCCCGGATTTCAGCCCGGTGCGTGGCAGGATGCCGTCGAGATGTTCGGACTGGCCAATCTGCTCGAGGCCGCCTTCGAGAATCCCGATTGGGTGCATCATTTTCTTGCGGTGCTGCTCGAACGGCGCCTGCGGTTTGTCGAGGAGAGTTTGCGCGGCGCGGCATGCGACCTCATCGAATGCGGAGGCGGCGCTGCCTCTTCGACTGTCATTTCCCCTGATATTTTCAAGGAATTTGTGCTGCCTTACGACGTGCCGCTCCACCGCGCGATTCACCGCGAGGGCTATGCGCTCGTGTATCACACCTGCGGCGGCATGATGGGCATTCTCGACCTGATTGCGCAAAACGAGTGCGACGCCGCCGAGACTCTAACGCCGCGCGACATGGGTGGCGACATCGTGGACCAGCGCAAAGTGAAAGATGTGCTGGGCGCCCGTGTGGGATTGATCGGCGGCGTGGACCAGCAGCACGTGCTCATGGAGGGCGATGAGGCCGCGATCCGCGCGCATGTTGAATTTTTGTTCGGCACTTATGGCGACGGCGGCGGGTATCAATGCGCGCCCAGCGACCACTTTTTTGACGTCCCGCGCCCAAAACTCGAAGCCTTTGCCCGCGCCGCCGCCGCCTGCCGATACGATTAACGCCAGCCAGTTGGGCCGCTCGCGCTTGCGCCTGCGAAAAGCCGCGATAAGAGAAGAGCGAGTGCGGAGCCTCGCGGTCCCAGCAGCCCCCACGCGCGCGCACAAAGATGTTGGGGATGGAAATGGCGTGATTGTATATTGCAGCAGCCCCCTCGCGCGCGCACATAGCTGCAATGCCGCAGGTTCACAACCGGGCGCATTCGCGAATTTCCACAACTCCTTTCCGGGAATTGATGTTGACGTTGTTGGAGGCAAAGCGTTCTGAGGGGCGGTGAGAGTCGGCGGCGGGGGGAGAGAGAAAGTTCAACCCCTCGCACGGGCGCTAGAGGCATGAACGACGCATGGACGGCAAATAGTTGGCCGCTCCTCCGCGTTCTCCGCATCCTCCTCTTTCTCTGCGTCCTCAGCGTCTCTGCGGTGATTTCCTTTTATCTGTTGCCGCAGTTGGCCGATCATAAGCGTTTTCCGCCATTGAAAAAGGGCTATCCATGAGCCGATCTGGTGGTCGTAAAAAATCGTCTTCGTCCTCATCGAGCCGTCCGGCGCCGCGCCCCGCCGCGCGCAAAAGCAGTTCGCGCGGGCGTTCGTCTTCGGGCGCAGGCGCGATGTCCCGCTTTCTGCGGCGTTTGCTTTTTCTTGTGGTTTTGGCGGCGCTCGGGGCGGGCGGCTGGACCGCCCATCTCTATTACAAAGCGCCCCGCGAGCGGCGCAGTGTTTCCGGCGCGGCGGAAGAGGCCGTCGATCAGGCCGAATCTGTTGCGCGCACGGGAGCGCGCGAATCCGCCCGGCTAGCCAATCGCGCGGGCAAAGGCGTTTCGGAACTGGCGAAGGACGCCGCTGGCGAGGCATCGGAAATCAAGGACAAGACGGTCGCCATGGCAGGCGATTTGCGCGAAAAAGCGCCGGAATACTCCGAAAAAATCGCCAAATCCGCCGCAGCCGTTCCCGGCAAACTCGCGAAAATCCCCGAGGAAGTGAAAAAACTTCCCGAGAAACTGCCCGACCTGCCTGGGATTTCGCGCGCCGAACCGGCGCCCGAACCCGAACCGGGCACGCTGGCCGATCCGATTTGCATCGCGCGGGTGGCGCGGGTGGTTGACGGCGACACGATCGAGGTCGAAACGGAAGGCCGCCGCGAGATTGTCCGCCTGCTCATGGTCAATACGCCCGAGAGCGTCCACCCCGACGCCAAACAGAACATCCCGATGGGCAAGGTGGCGTCGAATTACACGCGCGAGCGCCTGGACGGACGGCAGGTGCGGCTTGCCTTTGATGGCAAAAAGGAAACGCGCGACCGCTATGGGCGCATGCTGGCGTATGTGTTTGTCGAGGATCGCAATTTCAACGTGGAACTCGTTGAGCAGGGCCTAAGCCCCTACTACACGGCTTATGGAAAAAGCCGCCAATATAACGATGATTTCGTGGCCGCCGAAAGCGCGGCGCGCCAGGCTGCGCGCGGCATCTGGGGCGATCCGGAACTGGCGCAAAAATACCTTCGCCTGAAAAGCAAATGGGGACAGAAAGGCAAATCCTCGTCTCCGTCCTCTTCCGCCTTGCCGTCGCCTTCTTCCTCCTCGTCTTCTTCCGATTCCGCCGAAGAAACGCCGTAAGAATTTTCAGAAGATGTTCGAAGCACGGACGCAGGCCTGGATTGGGCAGTTCCTGGATTACGGATTGGATTGCCTTGCGGGCTGCCGCGATTATGCTGGCGCGCGGAGAGAAGGAAGAAGAAGGACGGGAAGGCGGAGAAAGGGCGTTTGCTAGAGCGCGCCCCGCATATTTGCACTTTGGAATATAATAACCATGCGTGAAATACGGTTTGGAATCGCCGGACTCGGGGCAATCGCCCAGCGCCATGCGCAAATTGTGGCGGAATCGGAAGGTCTCGAACTGGCCGCGCTTTGCGATCCTGTGGCGGAGCGGCTCGGCGCGCTCGGGGAAAAACACGGCGTGGCACCCGAACGGCGTTTCGCCTCGCTGCGCGACCTGCTGGCAGCCCGCTGCTGCGATGTTCTGACTATTTGCGCGCCCAGCGGTCTGCACGGCGAAATGATCGAGGCGGCGGCGGCGGCGGGCGTGAGCGTGCTTTGCGAAAAGCCGCTCGAAGTGAATCTCGCCAAGGTGGACGCGGCCATTCGCGCGTGCCGCCGCGCCAATGTGCGCCTGGGCGTAATTTATCAGCGGCGCGGAATGCGGCTGTTCCAACGCATGGCTGAGACCGTGGCCGCCGGTGGCTTGGGGCCGCTCGCGATGGCCAGCGCATCGGTCAAATGGTTCCGCCCCTCGACATATTACGCGGCCGAATCGTGGCACTCGAACGCGGCGCTCGAAGGCGGCGGATGCCTGGCGAACCAGGGCGTCCACGCGCTCGACACCGTGCAGTGGGTGGCGGGCGGAGCCGAAGCGGTGTCGGCCTTTACGGCGACGCGCGCGCATCCGATCAAAATCGAAGACACCACTGCGGCTGTCATTCGCTATCGCAACGGCGCGATCGGCGCACTCGAAGCTGCCACGTCGGTTTTCCCCGGCGAGCCAATGACATTCGCGTTTCACGGCGCGCGCGGAACGATCCTTATCTCAAACGAAAAAATCACGCGATGGGTCGAGGCGGGCGAGGACCGCACGGCGGCGATGCAGGCCGAACAGGCGTCGTGGCCCGAGACGGCGGATAAATTCGGCGGCCATCGGGCGTTGATTCTCGACATGGCCGCGGCGGTGCGCGAGGGGCATGAACCGCTGGTGAACGGCGCGGCCGGACGCGAATCCGTCGCGCTTCTCGAGGCCATCTACGAATCCGCGCGCGCAGGCCGCGAGGTGCGTGTGCCCCCGCCTCTGGCCGGCTGATTTGTGAGATATTTGAAAGAGAGAGGCTACTGCCCCTGTGAATTTTCGGGCGGAAGAGTCGCCATATAAAGGACGCGGTCGAATCCGGCATTGGGACCGTATGTAATGTCGCCGCGGCTGCGCGTTCCGTTCGTGGCATCGTAAGGAACCGCCGTATCCGGACCTTCGAGATCGGGGCCTCGGCTGTGAATGCGGTAAGCGCCATATTTTTCGCTGGCTTCCCTGAAAATCGCATAGTAGCCGGACGAGGCGCATTGCTGAACCGCGTAAGGCCAGTTCACATAAAGATATTCGCGAACCTCGGAAGGGCCGCCCCAGTGCGAGGCGAACGGATCGTTCGGAAAAGTCGAAATATAGGAAACCGGCGTTGTCAGCGGATTTTGACCGTTCCAGTCCGGGTCCGGCGCCCCCCACGAAGGAACCTTTCCGCCGATGTGGAATTCCTTGTAGCCGCTGGGCGCATTCGCGTAGTGATAGGTGGGATAGCCGTTCGAGTCCACGCGATAGGCTTCGAGCGCGAGAACCACCGAGCGGATGTCCGCCTTGGAGCGCGAAACCTTGGCCCGCGTGTGCGCTTCGAGCATATTGGGAATCGCAATCGCGGCCAGAATCGCAATAATGGCAACAACAATCAACAACTCAATCAGTGTAAACCCCCGGCGAACCATGTTCCGCCTCCCGCACGCATAGGCCGGCATTCCGCCCCCGAAAACATCTGCTTCGGCAGGGCCTCATAGAGTAGGACGCAGGAATTGGCAAAATGTTGCAACGGGCGGCGTATTTTTTTGCCGGGTGTTTCTTGCGTGGGTGTTTTTCCTTCAAGTTGTCACGCACGGCGCGGAGGCCCTTCGCGCAGGCAGAATTGACGCCGCGCCTCGAAAAGCACCGCGCCCGCGCAAACCGATACATTCAGCGATTCCTTTACGCCATACATGCGGATTTCCACGGCGCTTTCGCACAAGGCGAGCAGCCCATCCGTAATTCCCTCCACCTCCGCGCCAAACACCAAGCAACAGGGAAAAGGCAGGGCGATTTCGTGCAGGTCGCGGCTCGATTCCGTCTGTTCGACGGCGATTAGCCGGTAGCCGCGCCGCTGGATTTCGCGCGCGCCTTCGAGGACGTCGGGGAACCGTTCCCAAGGCACGGCGAGTTCGGCTCCGAGCGCCACCTTTTCGATTTCCTTGCGGGGCGGGGCGGCTGTGATTCCCCCGAGGAAGATGCGCTCGACGCCCGCGCCGTCGGCCGTGCGGAAAAACGCCCCCACGTTATGCAGGCTGCGGATGTTTTCGAGCAGCAACGCCACGGGCATGGGCTGTCCGCCGCGAATTTCCTGGCGGGATTTCAATTCATCCAAGGTCAGTTTGCGCATAGTATCCGAGGCGGTTTCCGAATTCCCCCGCCAATAAATTCCTGGAAAAATCTATAACTCCGAAGATTCCGTCGGTGGGGATTCCGCGGATGGCGTGGGAATATCCGCCGAAGACGGGCGCAATTCGTAATCGGCGATCTTTTTGCGCAGCGTGTTGCGGTGAATCCCCAGGCGTTCGGCCGCCTGCACCTGGTTCCAATGGCATACTTCAAGGGCCTTCAGAATGGCGCGTTTTTCGATGCGTTCGAGCAGGAGTTCTTCCGGGTCAACGGGGGGAGAAATGCGCATGGGTCGCTGCCCGTGCGCGCCCGCGCCTGTTCTCATGCCAGCCGCCCCGTTCGTATGGCCCGACCCCATGCCAAACGCCGTCGGGTCCGTTTCGTCGCCTGGTCCGGCCAATCCCGCCAGGCCGACGTATTCCGCGGTAACTTTCCCGAGATTTCCCGGCAAGAGCAGATGGCGCGGGAGTATCACCTTGCCATCGCAAAGCAAAACGGCGCGTTCGAGCGTGTTTTGCAGTTCGCGCACGTTGCCCGGCCACGCATAGCGTTCCAGCGTGATGATGGCCTCGTCGCTGATTCCCACAACGGCTTTGCCCAGTTCGCTGGAGTAGCGTGATACAAAGTGCTCGGCCAGCGGGCGGATGTCCGGACGCCGCTGGCGAAGCGGCGGAACCAGAATCGGAATCACGAGGAGGCGGTGGAACAAATCCTCGCGGAATTTGCCCTTCTGAACGGCCTCTTCGAGGTTGGCGTTGGTGGCGGCGATCAGGCGAACTTCGACGCGCAACGGGCGTGTGCCGCCGACGCGGTAATATACTTTTTCCTGCAAAAAGCGGAGGAGTTTTGGCTGAAGCGCGGGCGCCAGCTCGCCGATTTCATCGAGAAACAGCGTGCCTCCATGCGCCATCTCGACCTTTCCGCGCTGCAGGCGGTCCGCGCCCGTGAAGGCCCCTTTTTCATGTCCGAAAAGCTCGCTCTCGAAGAGTTCCGAAGGAATGGCGGCGCAATTGAGCGGAATAAAAGGCCCGTTGCGCTGGCCCTGGAGCGACAGGCGGTGGATTTCGCGCGCAAGAATTTCCTTGCCTGTGCCTGTTTCGCCGATGAGCAGAACCGTCGTCGGATACTGCGCCACGCGGCGCGCCGTGTCGAGCATCGAGCGGAACGGAGGGCTGTCGCCAATAAGAGGCGGCGGCGATTCGCCATCTGACACATGCTCGCGCAGATCCGCCAGGGGGCGCGCTTCGAGCCGCTGCATCTGCTCGATAACGACGCCCAGCAGATTCGCCACGGCCTGGAACAAGCGCAGGTCCTTCAGCGAAAAGGCATCGGCCTCGCGGCGCTCGATGTGGACAACGCCAATAGCCTGCCCGCCGACCGTCAGCGGGGCGCAAAGGATCGAACGCCGCCCGGCCTCGGGCGGACGCCCGCCCAGCGCGTAACGGTAATCCACGCCCGTATCGCTTGTCAGTTTGGCCGTTTGCGTGCGGAACACCTCGCGCAACATGCCCGCGTGAACGGCCAGTTGCTCCTCGGGCGCCTGGGCCACAACGGGGCGCAACTGGCTTGTCGCCGGGTCCCACAGGAGCATAAGCGCCGCATCCGCATCCCACAGCGCGCCGAGGCGTTCGACAATCCGGGGCAGCGCTTCGCTCATCGGCCCGATGCCCGGCGCAAGAACCTCGCCCACCTGCTGCAAGAGCGACAGGCTCTCCTGGTCCGCGCGTGGCAAGGGGCGTTCGGGCAAAACGGCCACTGGAGGCGCTTCGATTGTCTCGGCGTGCGGGGCCGACATATATACGGACTTGTCGGAAAATGTCGCGTTTTGAAGGTCGAAATCTGAATCGAAAAGGAAGAGCGATGAGCCGAGCTGAATTTCATCGTTGCGCAAAAGCACACGCTCGCCCCAGACGCGCTCGCCGTTGACAACCACGCCGTTTTTGCTCGCCATGTCGCGGACAATCCACGCCTGGCCCTGGCGGCGCACCTCGGCGTGGATGCGCGAAACCTGTCCGTCAAGCAGCGTAATGCCGCATTCCGTCGAGCGTCCAAGCGAAATTGGCTCCGTTTCGGAAAGTTCGAAACGCACCCCGGTGTGGGGTCCCCGAATGGCAAGCAAAGAAGGCATAATGAATTCCGCAAGTATCTCCCGGCAGAAAACGCATGCGCGCTCCCGGCGGCATCTCACCTATTCAATAACCAAGGGGCAGAGCTGAATCCACTGGAAAATCCTAAGAAAATTGCGGCCTGATTATTTGTCCATCGGGAGGGCGTCGAGCAGTTTTCGCAGGACGATGCTCCAGGCGTGGCTGGTTTCAACAAATGCCCGGGCATTGCGGGAAAGGCGGGCGCGGAGCGCGGAGTCGTCGAGCAAATCGAGAACGGCGCGCGCGAACGAGGCGGGATCGTCGCGAATGAGCAGATGCTCGCCATCGCGCACGGCCAGCCCCTCGCAGCCGACCGAGGTCGAGATGACGGGGATTTTCATCGCCATCGCTTCTAGGATTTTCAGGCGCGTGCCGCCGCCGATGCGCAACGGAACCACAAACGCCGTGGCGCGGCGGAAGTGCGGGCGCAGGTCTTCGACATAGCCCGTGGCCTCGACGCCGCCCGCGCGCGCGGCGATCTCGAGCAAGGCGGGCGGCGGCTTGCGCCCCCCGAGCGTCAGGCGCGCCTGCGGACGTTCGGCGCGAACGAGCGGAAGGATTTCGCGCATGAAATAATCGCAGGCATCCACGTTCGGCATCCAGCACATGTCGCCCGTATAGAGCAGGCGCTCCGCCTCGCGCGGCGTATCCATGCCGTTTTCTGAATATGCGAAATAATCGAGATCGACGCCGTTTTCGACCGTGAGAAAACGCGCGCCCGGGGCGAAGGCGCGCAATTCGGCCTCTTCTTTTTCCGAAACGGTCAGAGTCAAATCCATCCGCGGGAGAACGGCGCGCAGATAGCGTTCGATGAGGCGCGCCTGCCAAAACGCAAACGCCTGCAGGGCCGGATTGCGCCGCCGCTCGGCCCAGCGGCGCATGATGCTCGCGTCGTTGTTTTGCGTATCGAGGATTTTGAATCCGCCGCGCGCAAATAAATCCACATGTGCGGTTGTGTGGGCGTTGCAAAAGAAAATGACGTCGTAGCGCGATTCGGCCGAGAGCGCCCGCAACGCATCGCGCATCGGTCGGATGTGGTAGCGAAGGTAATTGACAGGCTGCAGCGAACAAACGCTTCGCGCGGCATTAACCGGACGATTCGCGAAACCCGCCGGGAGCGGAACCGTGCGCACTTCTCGGCAATAGCGGCGCGTCTGATCGAGTTTGGAGAGATCGTATTCGGGCGGCAGATAGGCGGCGAGGTCGATGTCGTATCGCGCCGCCAGCGCCTTGAGGATTTGGCTTGAACGGATTGTGCCGCCGTCGGTCGCCGGCAGCGGCGGACGCGGGGCGATGAACATAGCGCGGATACGGGAGGAGGAAGGAGAGGAGGACATGATTTAGTTGCCAAAATATGGGAAAATATGGACAGGATTTACAAGATGGCCATGAGGAGAGACCGTTTCCGTCGTCGTCCGCCCTATATTTTCCTTTGCTTTGTTCATCTTGTAAATCCTGTCTATTTTTTCGCGACTTCGGCGAAAAGCGACTCGAAATATTGTGCGGCGCGCGCCCAGCTGTATGAATCGCGAATCAGCTGAAGGCCATTGGCGGCGATGGCGCGGCGCAATTCAGCGTCGCCCAACAGGCGCAACACGGCGGCCGATTGATCCGAGGGCGAATCGGCTTGGAGGAAGTGAACGCCGTCGCGCGCATCCGGCATTCCTTCCGCCGCGTAGTGCGATGCCACAACCGGCACGCCGCACGCCATCGCTTCCATCATTTTATTCTGAATACCTGATCCGCAGCGCGTTGGGCAGACGGCCACCGCGGCCGAGTTCATGAACCGCGCAAGGTCTTTGACGTAGCCGAGCAGGCGCACTGCGGGCGGGGCGTCGAGGTCGCAGACGCGGCGGCAGGGATTTACTCCGGCGATTTCGAGGCGCGCGTCCGGCGCTTGCGCGCGAATGAGCGGCAGCGTCTCGGCGGCGAAGTGTGTTATGGCATCAACGTTAGGGAAATAACTCAAGTTTCCCGTGAAGATGATTTTGTTTTCGCGCGCCACGTCCGGCATGGGATGAAACCGCTCAGTGTCCACCCCATTCGAAATTACGCGCGCATTGTACGAAGAAAGCGCGGCGCGGTCGCGTTCGGAAACGACTGTCACGGCGTCGTATTGCGCGGCGGCGCGCGGCTCGAATTGGCGCAGGCGGCGCACTTCCTCCGCCACCACGAGGCGCAGCGGCCCGTGCTCTTCTTGAAGGCGATTCGTAAAGTTGAGAAGCATCGAATCAACAAAATCGCCCACGACCGGGCAAGGCGGACGCCGGGGCAGATTGGTGGTCATGCGCAGAAGCGAGAAGAAAATCACGTCGTAGGACTCGGCGGCGAGGCGGCGCGCAATCAGGCGCTGCATCGCGGGGGAGCGATGATAAGCCACCTGAAACGGTTCGCCCGAGAAGGCGCGCGCGGCAATCCACGCTGCGCCTTTTGGGCGCGAAAAGGGCACTGTCTCCACCGAGCGGCACACGGCGCGCAACGCGGGGAGATGTTCGCGCTCGGAAGGCGAAATAAACGACACCACATGGATTTCGTGGCGCGAGGCCAGCTGGCTGAGAACTTGCCACGCGCGCAGTTTGTCGCCCTTGATGGGCGGCAGCGGAAATCTTGTTGTGACGGCAAGGATTTTCATTGAGAAGAAGGGATTGCTCCAGTGGAGGGGTTAGGCTGAATCCCGGCCGAAGCCAGCGCCCCAACAAACGCCTCGCGAATGATTTTGTAGCCTTCGCGGCTCAGGTGGAGTCCGTCGCTGGAATACTCGGGGCGGAGCAAGTTGCTCCCCGAACCCTCGGCAAGTTGTGGAAAAACATCCACAAAATGAACCTTCGCGCCGGCTTTGGAGGCCACTTCGCGATACGCGGCGTTCAATTGCGGAACCAGCGCCGCCATAAACTCATACTTGTCGCGCGTCGGAAAGCTAGACACGACAAAGATATCCGCATCGGGAACTCCCTTTTGAATGCGGCTGATGATTTCGGCCATCGCATCTGCGATTTCGCCGATCGCGGGCTTGCCGGTTTTCGCTGTCGAGGCGAGATCGTTACGCCCATTTTTGATAATGACCGCGCGCGGATGGCAGTCGATCGCCGAGCAATAGAGGCGGTGGAGCAGGCCGCGGCCTCCCCCCAGGCCCATTCCATCCGCTGAGATTCCCCTGTTGGCGACGATGAAATCGTCAAACGTCTTGTAGCGTTCGGCGAGTTCCATGCTCGAGCTGCCCAGCAAAACGACTGGCCGCGGCACGCCGGGGATGTCCCAGCGTTCGGCGTTCTCGCGTTCGAAAGCCAGCGCGCGCTCAACATAGTGCAGGTGCCATTTTCCATGCACCTGGCGGCCCAGCGTCGAGGTTGTTGGGGTTTGCGCCGCGCTTGGGGATTTCGCCAGGCGCGTGCGGAAATTCGCCGCATGAAAATCCAGGTGCTCGGGCAGATGTGTGCGCCAGTAAGTTTGCGAGTGGCCGCCAGGGAATTCGCGATAGGTGTGCACGATGCCGCGGTTTGTGAGGCGCTCGTCCAGGCGGCGGTTGTCCTCGACGCAGCCCGTCGCGTCCGAAACTCCCGTGTCGAACAGGAGGGCGACATCCGCGTTCGCGAAAGCATCTGCCTGGTCGCACGCATCGTGTTCGCGCCAGAAGGACTCATTCTCCTCGCTCGCGGCCGGATCGCCCATCACGCCGTTCATCAGCCATTTGCCTGGATGCAGGCGGATATGCAGAATTCCGCTCATCGAGGACGCGGCGGAAAACAAATCAGGATGGCGCGCCGCAAGCGTGAACGCCCCGTGCCCGCCCATGCTGTATCCGGCCAGTCCGCGCCCTTCGCGCGAGGCGATTGTGGGCAGGCGCGCGTCCACGTCGGCGATCACGTCGCGCGTGACAAACGTCTCGTAATTCGATCCCTCAGCGACGGGGCTGTCCACATACCAGGCTGTTTTTCCCTCGGGAGCGACGGCGATGAGTTCGCGTCCGGCAACAGCCTCGGCAGCGCGAATCGGTCCGGTCCAATCCGAAGGCTGCCCGTAAGCGCCATGCAGCAAATACACCACCGGGTAGCGGCGCCCCGGTTCGAGCGGGCCAGGCAGGATGACACGATATTCGGCCTCGCGCCCGAGGGCGGCGCTGTGGAAGTGGACGACCGTCACACTGCTCGTGAAATCCGCTGCGGCGGCGGTGGCGGGCGATGAGGCGGGCAATAACGGCGCGGCCACCGCCTGAGACGGGGCGGCGGCCTGAGCGAGCGCGGCGGATTGGGCCGGCGCTTGATCGCTCAAGCGACGCGAGGTCCCGCCGCAGGCGGCAAGAATCATGCACAGCGCCAACGCGCACGCCGCGGGCGCAAGCAATGCCTTCCATGCAAATTGCGAAGAATTTTCGCTGTTTCTTGTTGCTGATAGTTTCATCCGTTCATCTGCTCCAGCGTATATCAAATCTCCCCCGACGCAAAGATGCTGAGAATCTCCCAGCGGACTCAAGGGGGGATTGTGCGGGAGCGGGAGGCGGCGCAGCAAAAGAAAGGAGGAGCCCAGGACGCAGGGTGCATTTGCATGCCAAATTTCTCTGAGTTATACCCCTCGCATTCCATGCATCGGCTTGACAGTCGCCCCGGTCTGGTTTTGGGTTACGGGGACCTCCGAGAGGAGAGACTGTCTTTTATATAGATGGAATAGAATTTTTCGAGGCCGCCAAAGATATGAGTCAACCGCCACAGGTCATCATTGCCACAGATTGCGGCAGCACGACGACCAAAGCCATTCTGATTGAGAAAAAAGGCGGCGAATACCGCCAGACCTTCCGCGGCGAAGCGCCCACCACCGTGGAAGCGCCCTTCAACGACGTGACGCGCGGCGTCCTGAACGCGATCGCTGAAGTGGAAGACCTCTCGGGACGCACGATTCTCGATGGCGAAAAATTCATCACGCCCGCCGAAGGCAATCGCGGGGTGGACATCTACATTTCGACTTCAAGCGCGGGCGGCGGCCTGCAAATGCTCGTGGCAGGCGCCGTGAAAACCATGACGGGCGAAAGCGCGCAGCGGGCGGCCCTTGGCGCGGGTGCCATCGTCATGGATGTGATCGCCAACAACGATGGACGCCTGCCGCACCAGAAAATCGAACGCATCCGCAGTCTGCGGCCCGATATGATCCTGCTTTCGGGCGGCACGGACGGCGGCACAATCACGCACGTGGTGCAACTGAGCGAATACATTGCGGCGGCCAACCCGCGCCCGCGCCTCGGGCACACCTACAGCCTGCCGGTGATCTTCGCGGGCAACAAGGACGCGCGCCCGCAAATCGAGGAAATCCTTGGGAAATGCACGACGCTTTATGTGACGGACAACCTGCGCCCGACGCTTGAACAGGAAAATTTGTTTCCGGCGCGCTTGAAAATCCAGGACCTCTTCATGGAGCACGTGATGGCGCAGGCGCCCGGCTATGGGCGGCTGAAATCGTGGACGGCCGTGCCGATCATGCCGACGCCCGCCGCCGTGGGGCGGCTTATCCAGGCCGTGAGCGAACGCGATAATATCAATGTGGCCGGCGTCGATATCGGCGGCGCGACAACCGATGTGTTTTCGGATTTCGACCGCGTGTTCAACCGCACGGTGTCGGCAAATCTTGGCATGAGCTACAGCGTGTCGAACGTGCTGGCCGAGGCGGGAATCGCGAATATTATGCGCTGGATTCCGTTCGACATGAACGAGGAGGATTTGCGCAACCGGGTTAAAAACAAAATGATCCGCCCGACAACGATCCCCCAGACGCTGCGCGAACTCATCGTCGAACAAGCGCTGGCGCGCGAGGCCTTGCGCCTCGCCTTCGAACAGCACAAACTCCTCGCCGTCGGACTCAAGGGCGTGCAAAAGGCCCGTTCCATCTCGGATATTTTCGTGCAGAGCGGCAGCGATGATTCGCTCATCCAGATGACGCGCCTCAACCTGCTCATCGGTTCGGGCGGGGTGCTTTCGCACGCGCCGCGCCGCTCGCAATCGATGATGATGATGGCGGATTCCTTTGGCACCGAGGGCATTACGCAACTGGCCGTGGACAGCATTTTCATGATGCCGCATCTGGGCGTGCTTTCGGAAGTGAATCCCGAGGCCGCCACGGAAGTGTTCGAGAAAGACTGCCTGATTCCGCTCGGAACGTGCCTTGCGCCGCGCGGACAAGGCAAGCGCGGCGCGCGTTGTTTCGACTTCCGCGCGGGCGATCAGAGCGGCTCGATTCAGGTGGGCGAAGTGCGCCTGTTGCCGCTCCCCGCCGGACAGCGGGTTCCGCTCGAAGCCACGCCCGCCAAGGGATTCGACCTCGGGGCTGGCGACGGAAAAACTGTAAAAGGCGAGGCGGTTGGCGGCGTCGTTGGGCTGATGCTCGATGGGCGCGGGCGCCCGCTCATACTTTCGGACAAACCTGCCCAGCGCCGCGAAGACCTGCTCGCCTGGGCCAAGGCGATGGACCTCTACCCCGCGTTTTAATTCTAAATCGAGTGCTTGATGCTGCGTTGTGGAAATGGGACCCATAAGACGAATGGGACCTATGAGGCGTTTGCCAATGAAGAAGCACGCTGCCATGCCGCCGGCATGGTATCGGGTATTTTTTCATTCGCTTCGCGATTTATCGCGACGCGAACAAGATAAAAGCCCATTCCAGTCATAGTGTTTCGCATGGATTGGTTCCTCTGGACTGGATGCGTCCACGCAGGGCTTTTGGTTGACCTGCGGGGATTTGTCGCGGGTAATCGGATTGGCTGAACCTGTCGCTTCCCCCGGGGCCGTTCGCGAAAGCGCGCGCCTCGCGCCTCCATTGTTCAACTTTCAGGAGCGATTTTCAGATGCGAACAGGCGATCACGATTCGAAATATCGTCATTCTCCTTCCTTTCCTCGCTCTGGCGTCTCCGCGGTGACAAGAATTTTCCCCGCCTTTTTCTCTTTGATATTCCTGTTTGCCGGAGCGGGATTTATTCCCCCGGCGCTCTGGGCGCAGGAGTCCGCCACAACCTCCACCGCGCGGGCCATCTCCCTGCCTTCTGTCAATAATCCCGCGCCCGGTTCCGCATCCAACTCGCCCCCCCTGCCCACTCCCTCAGATAAAGTGCGCCAGATTTCCATCGGCCTTGCTCAAGAGCCGGCGCCCGCGCCCGCCGCTCCACCCGCCTGGACTTCGGCCCCCGCCAGCTTTGGCCCCGGACGCCGTTACGCTGTCATCATCGGAATCAACCAATACAAAAACAGCGACCTTAATTTGAACTTCTGCGTTCCGGATGCGCGCCTCATCTATGACCTGCTCACCGATCCCGCGCGAGGCGGCGTTCCGAAGGAAAACGCGCGGCTTCTCTACGATTCCGAAGCTACGCGCCTCGAAATCGAGCGCGCCTTCGAGGACCTCCTCGCCAAAGTGACACCCGACGACATGGTGTTCATTTACTACTCGGGGCATGGAGCACCCGGCCCTAATGACCTCTTTTTCTGGGTGACCCACGACGCGGACCTCGACCGCCTGCGCACGTCGTCGCTCTCCAACGCGCGCATCGGCGAATTCCTTCACGACGTCCAGGCCAACCGCATGGTGCAGTTTCTTGATTGCTGCTACTCGCTCGGAACGGTAACGGGCCGCGCGGGCGCGCTCCCGATGCCCGATGGCGATCCGTTCAGCGGCATTGTCTCGCAGGGGCGCCTGACCTTCACCGCCACCTCGGGGCGCGAAAAAGCCATCGAACTCAGCCGGTTCGGACACGGCGCGTTCACATATTTCCTCGCGGACGGACTCAAAGGCGGGGCGGACACGAATTTCGACGGGTGGGTGGACGCCGATGAAGCCTGGAGCCATCTCAACGCCAAAGTCACTTATGAGGCGCAGCAACAAGGCAATCCGCAGCATCCCTACCGGTTCGGAGCATCGACATTCGGGCTGCGCCTGACGCGCGATCCCACGGTGGGCGAGCGGCTCGGCCCGGCTGAAAGCGGACTGGAAATCCTCTTCCGCAATGGTTCCATAACAAAACTTGAATATGACGAGGCGCGCCGCCTCGTTGCGCTTGCGCCTGGTGGGCCGTTCGAGGCCGACCGCACGGCCACGCTGCGGCTCGCCACGGGCGACATCACGCCAGATCAATGGCGCCGCCTGCTTTTCCGCAATCGCACCGGTTCGGAGGGCGCTGCGGCCGCGACTCCATCCGCGCCAGAGGCAACGCCCCCGCCGCTGCCGACACCGCCGCCCACGCTCACTCCCGCTCCGCCGACGCCTTCACCCACTCCGCAGCCGACGCCCGTAGTGCGATTCGCGTCGCCGTGGTCGAAGATGCCCGACGTCGAGCGCCTGCGCCTGCTTGCCGACGCCATCGAGAAAATGTATATGGACACTGGCCAGGCGCCGGTTCCGGGCACAAATTGGCATCGCGCGCTGGTCGAAAACACAGGCGCGCCGGGATGGAGCGGCCCTTACATCGGCATTAGCGCCGATTATCCGCCCATTGACCGCTGGAACACGCCAATTGTCTATGAACAAACCAAAATCCAGCTGCCGGGCAAAGCGCCGCGTTTCAAAATCAAAGTCATCTCCTGCGGCGCGGACGGTATTTACGATGGCGGATTGAAAAACGACCGACAGGAGGAGAGGACGTTACGGAGGAAGTGAACTGGGGGGAAGTTGCGAGTTGTGGGTTGTGAGAGAAGAAGTGGTCGGTAAACAGGGGGGCAGTGAACAATTGTGGATTTGCATGGGGCTATTGGCAAAATCGTAAATGTCCTTTGGGCCATTTTCGTCTCATGGGTCCCATACGTCCCATAGGTCCTATAAGTCCCATTCCTCTTTCGCGGAGGCTTTGGCATGAAAACGGCAATTGCATTTTCGGAAAACCACATCCGCATCCGCGTGGTTTGGCGCGCGGCGCTCGCCTTGCTCGCGGCGGTGTTTCTGGGCGGATGCTATCATTATGTAAAGGTGGACATCACCGTGCCCGCAAACAAAACGCTGCCGGGCGTGCGCGAGCTGGCTGTGGGCACATTCGCGAATAAAACCGATCTGGCGCGCGAAATGAACCTCGGCGCCAGCATTGCTCCGCAAATCGTCGAAGGCATCAACGCGGAAAAATTCGTCACGGCCCACATGCTCGATGCCTCCAATGCGGAATCGGACGCGGATGCGATCAAACGCGCTCCCGAGGGTGTTCACGCAGTGCTGCTCGGGACTGTGGCGGATGCATCGTCGGTTGACTCTCCGCCATTGGTCGTCATGATGCCTGTCTGGAACCAGCAAACTCAGACAATGGACCAGGTGCAGATGATGAAGGTGTCGCGTTCGGCGAAACTGGCGCTCGAATATAGGGTTTTACGCACCGAAGACGGTTCGCCGGTATGCGCCGACTCGATGAGCGATGCGCGCGCGGTGGAAAACACGGCGCAAAACGCCGACCTGGCCCGCGCCGGGCTTCCCGCACCGGCCAACATGATTCAATCCATGCTCCCGCCCATGATCCGCCGGTTTGTAACAGACCTGACGCCCACTACGGTTCAGGAAAAGCGCCGCCTGTTCCGCGAGGATGGCGAGGTGAAACTCGGCGTCAAATCAGCGGATAACGGCCTTTGGGACGAGGCGCAGGCGTATTGGGAAGAAGCGATCAATACGGCGGATTCGTCGCAGGAAATGAAGCCGTCGAAAAAGGCCCGCATCAAAGCCGCCGCGCTCTACAACCTGGCCGTGTATTACGAGGCGCATAACGACTTTGATCGGGCGAAGGAAAAACTCAACGAGGCGCGCGCCCAGCGGCCCGACGTATCGTGGTTCAGCAAATACGCGGGTGTGGTCAACAAACGCGCCACGCAATTCCGCCGCGTCGAGGAACAACGCGAGGCGATGGACAAACGGCCCAACTGATATCGGCATGTTGTGAGTTGTGGGTTGTGAGTTGTGAGAAAATGTCCCGTCCTGAAATAGGTTGACAGGGGGCAGGGGGCAGGGGG
>CAYUNT010000015.1:0-37090 GCA_964446285.1 uncultured Candidatus Sumerlaeota bacterium
CTTTGGCCTCTTCAAGGCCACCGCGGGATTCTTTGCAAAAAAGTGAGATGCGCCCCGGTCCTTCGAGAACCCGTGATTTTGCTTGCCATTTCTGGGCATGGAACATAGCTTTGTTGCCGAATGATGGTTTTGTTTCCCGCGCTTTCCCCAAAGCATTTCATCTTGCCTTTCAAGGAGTTCTCTCATGAAAACGCCGCCCCTTCCCATTCTCTCCCAGTCCGCGTCTTGCCGCTGCTGCCTGACAGTCCTTCTGTCCGTCTTGCTGGCCTTGGCCAATTTGGGATGGGCCGAAAGCAATTCAACCCAGGGAATTTCGGGAACTCAACTTGCGCAGGTGAAAAAGGCAGAGGGCAAAACGCCCGCCAAGGCGGTTCAGGCCCCCGCGGCAAATGCAACGCCCGCTCCAGCGGCTCCGGCCGCTGCCGCACCCGCTTCCGCCGCGAAAGCCGCGCTTGCGAAAACGCCCTCGCGCGCCGCTTACAAACCGCAAACCCTGCCGGCCAATGTGAAGGCCCTCCTGCCGAAAACCCCGGCGGAACTGCAATCCAAGATGCCAAAAATTGCGAAGGTGAATGTTTCCCAGTTGAAAACCCAACTTTCCGCCGCGGCCGCCGCCGTGTCCGCCAGTTCGGCCCCCGCCCCCACGCCGGCCTCCATGGCCGGAAAAAAGGTCCTGATCGTTTTTCAGGAAAACACGGGCCACCTTTCCTCTTTGCCAGACAACACGCCGCAGGAAATTGTGGACATGATCGCCGTCGTGGTGGACGCGATGGCCGAGAACTTTGAGGACATGAAAAGCACCCTCCAGAGCAATGGCCGCTACGATCAGGTGGTTTTGCTGACCGACACGAATTGCACCGCCGCCAAACTGCGGTCCAACCTGATCGACTTTACCAAAAGGGGCGCCACGATCGACCTCGTGATCCTCGGCCACGGCAATACGGATTGCCTCGGAATCCACAGCGGAAAGTGGCTGCTCGGCAGCGAGACCTACGATCCGGCCGCGACGGATCCCTGCTGCACGCACATCCGCTCGCTACTGACCGACGCCCAGGCCCAGGGATGTTCGAGCCTGAACCTGCGCCTGGTCTATATGTGCAACTGCCACGGCTCGACGACCAATGACGACTGGACGGCCATCGGCGCGAAGGCGTGTGTCGGCGCGCGCGGCCTGAACTACATGCCCGAGCCGGTGACCACGTTCTTCATGCAATACTGGCTCGATGGCCGCTCCGCCTCGGAGGCCGCCCGCAAGTCCTGTGACGACGCCAAGCCGCTTTTCAGCCTGATCTTCCCGCCCAACGCCGTCACCCAATACATGACCGTGACCGAAACCGTCTGGTGCGGCGAGGAATGGGTCAACGACGGTTGCGAATGCACAAACTGGGTCACGGGGAAAAAATACAAATGCGGCTGCCTGAAAGCCAAATACTGCGACGTGTCCGTCACTGTCCCCTCGGGCGTGAACCTGACGCCGAACGAGAACATCGTGAGTTCCGAACTCCTCACGGCCGGCGACGGCAACATCAGGTTTGACTGGACGTATTGATCCCCAGCCAGACGCCGCAAAGACCTTCTGGGATGCTGGCGGTGGCAAGTCCTGCCGGTCCGAACCTTTTTGTATGTCGTTCGACATTATATCGAACGGATCGCGGAACGGAACAGTGCAGCAGGGCTTGCCGCCTCTTTGCGCTTTGGCGTAAAAAAATTGCTGCTTTTTTGCACGAAATATGTTGACACTGTTGCGCCCTGCTCTTTAGCCCTCGGGCGGTTTGATGGGGTTTCTCCGCCGGAACACCGGCTCCCGTCCTCCCGTCCCTGCTGTAACATACGTTGTTGATGTTCCCTATCCCGTCCGCCGGAGGTCGTCTGTCATGAAAGCGCGCATCGGAATTATTGTAACAGTGCTCGTGCTGGGAATAGGGGCCGGAGTGTTTCTGGCCTCGAAAATCGCCCTTCAACTGCGTTCGGAACAATTGCACTCGGCCCTCCTCAAAGCCGAGGTGATGCTGAACGAAGGCAAGGCGGATGAGGCCGTGGCCGTCTTGGCGCCCTGGCGCGGAAAATCCGCCCGTGGCGAAATGGGCGAGCGGCGCCTTCGCCTCGACATGGAGGCCCTCGACACCGCGGGCCGCGCCAAGGACGCGCGCGATGTGGCCGAACGCTACATCTCTTCGTTCCCCGAGGGAATCGCCCGCGCCGACGCGGAATTCATTAATTTGCGCCCGGAACTCGAAAAGAAACCCAACGATCCCAAACTGCGCGAACAAGCCGACGCGCTGCTGGCCAAGTATCCCGATCATCCGGGCGTGGCGCGTCTGCAAGTGGCGATGGCAAAGGCTGAACTCGCCGCCGGGCACACCAACGCCGCCCGAGAGCGCCTGCTGTCGCTCTGGGATGCCGGCGTTCCCGCGAGCGAACGCGAGGCCGTGGCGGAACTCCTCGGCGACATCAACATGAACATGCTCTTTTCCGCCGAGCCACAGCCGGGCGACACCGTCGTCAAACTCAAAGAAGGGCAGTATCTCTATCATATCGCCAAGGATACCGGCGTTCCGATGGAATTGCTGCTCAAGGTGAACAACATCACCGACGCCAAACGCATGCGTGTCGGCCAGGAAATCCGCGTGCCCAAAGTGCAGTTCTCGCTGCTTTGCGACAAGGCGGAAAACACGCTGACGGTCTATAACGAGGGGCGTTTCTTCAAACAATACGCCGTGCGCACCGGACGCGACGCCACATCGACCCCGCCGGGCGAATATAAAATCCTCAACAAGAAAAAAGACCCGACGTGGCGTTCGCCCATCGACGGCAAGACTTACAAACCGGGCGATCCGGGCAACGAACTTGGCACGCGCTGGATGGCCTTCGAGGGCGACAGCCTCGGCATTCACGGGACGATTCATCCGGAAACCGTCGGACACTACGCAAGCAACGGCTGCATCGGAATGCGGACATCCGAAATCGAGGAGCTGTTTGACATGGTTTCTGTCGGCACGCCGCTGCGCATCGTCGGCAAGCAAGACCTGACCCGCCACCGCATCATCAAAGACGGCGGCGCGGGACGCAGTGAACTGGCTTCCAAACGCTAAATTCAAGCGCGCGCTTTCGTTTCATTCCCCCGCCCGCCGTGGTTTTCGCTTGATGGCAAAATCGCGGCGGGCGATTTCCTTTTGCGGGTATTGATTTTTCGGGGAGTGCGGCGGCGAAACCGCAAAATGCAATGAACAGCATCCTTATCATCCGCCTGAGCGCAATTGGCGACGTCATCCACACGCTGCCCGCCCTCGCCGCATTGCGCCGTGCGCTGCCGCGGGCGCGCATCGGATGGGTGGTCGAGGACCTCTCCGCGCCGCTGCTCGAAGGGCATCCGCAGATCGACCGCCTTTACGTGATCCCCAAACGCCGCTGGCGCGGGCAATGGTCGCGCGTTTGGCGGTCGGAAGTTGTGCCGTTTTTCCGCGCGATCCGCGCCGACGGATGGGACGCGGCAATTGACTTTCAGGGTCTGACGAAAAGCGGCCTGGCGGCTTGGGCGAGCGGCGCGCCGGTGCGAGTTGGGTTTCGCGGCAAGGATTCGCGCGAGATTAATTGCCTTTTTGTGAATCGCCGCATCTATCCTCCGGAGGAAGCGCGCCACGTCGTCGAGCGCAACCTCGCCCTTCTCGCAGGTGTTGACGTCGAACCGCCGCGCGAGCCGGTCTATGGCAAGATTCATGTCCGCGAAGACGAAATCGGATGGGCGCGTGGAGTTATCGCCGATTGGGGCGCCGAGTGGGCCGCCGCGTGGAGGCCGCCGACTCGCGAATCGGAAGGCGGAGGTCAGGAAAACGGCAGCGGGCTGGAGGGCAGGGGAGGCATTGCCTTGCTCAATCCTGGCGCGGGATGGCCCACAAAACGCTGGCCGCCGTGGCATTTTGTCGAACTGGGCGCGAGACTGCACGCCGCCGCCGGATTGCGGAGCGTTGTCGTGTGGGGTCCGCGCGAAGAGCCGCTGCGCGATGCAATTCGCGGGGGCCTTCAGGAACGCGCCGTGCCCGTCCAGGCCGCGCCGCCCACGTCGCTGCGCCAGCTCGCGGCGCTGTGCCTGGGTGCGGCTCTATTCGTCAGCGGCGACACCGGACCGGCGCATCTGGCGGCGATGATGGGCATCCCGACGCTGGCGCTTTTCGGCGCTTCGGACGGTCGGCGCAACTCGCCGTGGGGTCCGCGCGTGGCCACGCTGCAACTCGATTCGCTGCCGTGCATTCCGTGCTGGGACACGCAATGCCGCCTTGCAAAGCCGAGCGAGCAATGCGTCGGACATCCGGACGCTACTTCGCCGCCCCAGCCCCTGCCGCCGCCATGCCTCGCGCAACTCGATCCCGAACGCGCCGCCCGCGAAGCCTTGCGGCTGCTTGGAATAAAGGCGAATTATACCAATTTCCCGTAATTCTGTTCCCTGAATTTGCTCTGAAGGAGCAAAAGAATACAGCCCAGGGCAAGCGAAGCGCCGCCCTGGGAAACCGAGACACCAACAACATAATCGCCTGGCGCGGTTTTCGCTCTTTCCGCGAAAACCGTGACAGGCGATTGGGAACACGATCAAAGGAAAATGGTATTAGCCACGACCCCCCAAAATACAAAGAAGAAAAATTCTTCTGTTTCGTTCCTTTTCGCGCCTTTCGTGGTCTCGTCTGCCGCCTTAGGGATAAAATTTCGCCTCATTATCTGCGGTCGCAGCGCAGGCACCGCATGGCTTCGGCAATGGCGTTGAGTTTGTGGAACCCAATGGCCACTTCCTCGAAGTTCTTGCATCGCTGATCGCCCGGCTGGAAACGCATGGCAAATCGTTCGTGCTCGGCGAATTCTTTTTCGTCGGTGGGTTTAGGGATTTCGATCGGGTCGCCCGTATTGAGCACGCCCGCGCCGCCAAGATAACGGTCGATTTCGATCGCGGCGCGTTTGCCGTCGGCGATGGCCTGAATCACCACGTCCGGACCGCGCACGGCGTCGCCGCCCGCGAACACGCCAGGGATCGAGGTCATGCGCGTTTCGGGATCGACCACGAGCGTGCCCCAGCGTGTGACCTTCACATCGTTTTTCTCGATGAAGGGCAAATCGGAATGCTGGCTGATGGCGGGGATAATCATGTCTGCCTCGACGACGAATTCTGATCCTTCGATGGGGCGCGGCTTGGGGCGGCCCGAGGCGTCAAATCCGTGGAGTTCCATGCGGACGCATTGCGCGCCCGCCACGCGGCCCTTTTCCTTTTTTGAATCCGCTGTTGGATGCGTGCCGCTGCCATCGCTGCCGCCATTGCCGTCAATAAACGCCACTGGCGCAACCAGGCACTGGATTTCGATGCCTTCCTCGACGGCCTCCTTGATCTCGCGGCGGTCGGCCGGCATGTCTTCGATTGTGCGGCGGTAGAGGATCGTCACGTGTTCCGCGCCCAAGCGCAGCGCGGTGCGCGCGGCGTCGAAGGCCGTGCTGCCTCCGCCGATCACCACAACGCGCCGGCCTACGGGCATTGGGCGGTGCAGGTTTACTTCACGCAGGAAATGCAATCCATACACAACCCCTTCCAGGTCTCCGCCCGGCAGATCGGCGTGGTTGGGGAACTGCGTGCCGGTTGCTATATAAATAGCGTTATGGCGTTCGCGCAAATCCTCGAATGGCACGTCGCGCCCGACCTCGACGCCCGTTTGAATCCGGACGCCCACTTGCGTAATCATGCGGATTTCGTGATCGAGCACCGCCTTGGGCAGGCGGTATTCGGGGATGCCGTAGGCGAGCATTCCGCCCGCGACAGGCTGCGCCTCATAGACCATGAGGTCGTAGCCGAGGCGCGCCAGATAATACGCGCACGTCAGCCCCGACGGTCCCGCGCCGATCACGCCAACCGACTGCGCTTTCTTCGGGAAAACGAGGTCGTGATGCGGCTCTTCGTTTTTGAACACATAATCCGAGGCATAGCGTTTGAGATCGCATATTGCCACGGGATCGTCGAGTTGCGCGCGGCGGCATTTGCTTTCGCACGGATGCGTGCAGACGCGCCCGCAGATCGCCGGGAAAGGATTGTCTTTGCGGACGAGATAGTAAGCGTCGCGCGGGCGTCCGGCGGCCACGAGCGCCACGTATCCGGGCACGTTCACACCGGCCGGGCAGGCGTTCTGGCACGGCGACAGGAAGAGGTCTGAGCACACGCCCGCGCGGCAATATCCGTGGCGGATGTGCTCCTCGTATTCATCGCGGAAATAGCGCAGCGTGCTCAGAACAGGATTTCCGGCGGTTTGCCCCAGGCCGCAGATGGCCGTTTCCTTGCAGGTTCGAGCCAGTTCCTCGAGAATTTCGATGTCGCCCGGGCGGCCCTTGCCGCGCGTAATGCGTTCGAGAACTTCGAGCATCCGTTTTGTGCCAATGCGGCACGGCACGCATTTGCCGCACGACTCATCCTGCACAAAATCGAGGAAAAACCGCGCCACATCGACCATGCACGTGTCTTCGTCCATGATGATGAGGCCGCCCGATCCCATGATGGTGCCGAGGTGAACCAGTGAATCGTAGTCGATGGGCGTGTTGAGATGCTCGGCCGTGAGGCATCCGCCCGAGGGGCCGCCCGTTTGCGCCGCCTTGAACCGCTTGCCTTTTTTCACGCCGCCCGCGATGCCGAAGACAATTTCGCCGAGTGTCGTCCCCATCGGGACTTCGACGATCCCTGTGTTTTCCACGCATCCGGCCAGCGCGAACACCTTGGTGCCCTTGCTGTTTTTTGCGCCGATCGACGCGAACCAATCCGCGCCGCGATGCACAATCAGAGGAACATTCGCCAGCGTCTCGACGTTGCAGATGATCGTCGGCTTCTGAAAAATCCCCTTCTCGAACGGGAAAGGCGGCTTCTGTCGGGGTTCGCCGCGCCGCCCTTCGATTGAGGCCATGAGCGCCGTTTCCTCGCCGCAGACAAATGCCCCGGCGCCGATGCGGATTTCAATGTCGCAGGCAAACGATGTGCCCATTACCGACTGCCCGAGCAATCCGCGTTCGCGCGCCTGGGCAATGGCCGCCGCAATGCGTTCGACCGCCAGCGGATACTCGGCGCGCACATACACGAATCCCTTTGATGCGCCAATCGCCCATGCGCAAAGCAGCATTCCTTCGAGAATCGCGTGCGGAGCGCCCTCGAGCCGCGAACGGTCCATGAACGCGCCCGGCGCGCCCTCGTCGGCGTTGCAGACAAGATACGTGTCTGAATCCTGAGGGACGGCGCTCGCATCCTTTGGGGGTTCGACCACTGCCTTGCGCCCGGCTTCGAGTTTCAGCCCGGTCGGGAATCCACCGCCGCCGCGCCCGCGCAGGCCCGAGCGCTTGATTTCCTCGATCACCGATTCGGGCGACATCGAAGCGAGCGCCTTCGCCAGCGCGCGATAGCCGTCCGCAGCGATGTAGGCCTCGATCGAGGCGAAGGGCATGGCGCCGCAACGCGCCGTGACAAGCCGCATCTGGCGCCGGAAAAAATCCATGTCCGCCATGCGCGGCACGGGCTTTTTCTCGCGCGGTTCGCAAAAGCACAGTTCCTCGACAATGCGGTCGCCCACCAGGTGCTCGCGCACGATGCGATTCATGTCCTCGGGTTTGAGGCGCGTGTATAGAACGCCGTCCGGCTCGACGACGAGCGTCGGCCCGAGGTGGCATGACCCGAGGCATCCGGTTTCATAAATCAAAACGTCGTCGCTCAGCCGCGCGTCGGCCAGCGCGCGCTTGAGGGCCTCGCGCACGGACTGGCATCCGGAAGACACGCATCCGGCCCCAGCGCACAAGAGAAGCCGGTATTGATACTGCTGCTCCTCGCGGCGGAAATGCGCGGCGATGCGTTCGAGGTCCTCGATCGAGGTGATGACGGGGCGGGTCAGCGCGGTGGTGTTGGCAGGGGTCATGGATTCCCGCTCCTCCTCAATCGTATTGCGCCAGGATGCGGTTGATTTTGTCCGGGCTGGCCTGGCGGAAAACAGTGTCGTTTATGGTAAGGGCCGGAGCGAGGCCGCACGCGCCGATGCAGCGCATGACCTCGATGCCGAATTTGCCGTCGCGTGTGATTTCCCCCGGGCCGATGCTGAGAACCTGGCTCAGGCGCTTGAGGATGTCTGCGGCGCCGCGCACATAACAAGCTGTGCCCATGCATACGCGGATCGTATATTCGCCGCGCGGCTTGGTCGAGAAATACGAATAAAACGTCGTCACGCCATAGACCTCCGACAGCGGAACATCGAGGCGTTCGGCGACGAGTTGCTGGATGTCGAGCGGCAGATAGCCGTAGATGCCCTGAACGAGGTGGAGAATCTGGATGAGGCTTCCGGGTTGATGGCGGAAGGTGTCCACCACCTGGACAATGCGCTCGCGTTTTTGCGCATCGGTTTCGCGGGCGCAGGCGCAGGCAGCGCAGGGGCCGCTTTGGGCGCGGGCGCTTGGGGGCGTTTGAATGTTCATGCAAACATCCTTATTTATATCTCACCGCGGAGGGGCGGAGAAAAATCGTGTTTGTGAAATAATGCACAAGGCTCCGTCGCGCTTGCCTGGTTTATACATCCCCCATTGCAGCTCAACCCTATGCTCCCAGGCTGCATGTTTCTGCTTCAATCCCCTGAATCGCGTCAAGCGGAGTCCCGCGCCTGGGACAGTTCCAAGCAGCATTTTCTTTATACCATCCATAGAATTCCTATGTGCCGCTTAGTGATTTATTGCAAGGCCGGCGAGCGATCCCTATTCATTGAACCGTTTCAGCGGTTTGCTCTCCGGTGCGGTGAGAACTTCCAGAAGCCTATTCGATGCACGCCACAGCAGGATGGAAGGAGCAGCATGGCAAGCGCGACAACTACGGCGCATAGGGAAATTTTTTCCTCTGCGGGGTGCCAAAAACCTCGCTCAATCTTCCGCTGTGCCGTCGTCGGACATGCGGACAATGCGCGGCTGGAAACGCGCGATGGGTTCTACAAGGTCGCTTTGCGCGCGCATGACCTCGGCGAGCGATTTGTAGGCACGCGGCGATTCGTCGAGGCCCGCCGACATCAATTCGACCCCGGCCTCTTCGAGCGCGCGGCGCATGTCGGACCGCGTAAGCGTCGTCTTGGCGGCGCGGCGGCTCAGGAGGCGTCCGGCTCCGTGCGCGGCTGAGTTCAGGCTCTCCGAATTCCCTTTTCCGCGCACGATAAATCCGGGATCGGTCATCGAGCCGGGGATCATGCCGAGGACGCCCGGGCCGGCGGGCGTCGCGCCCTTGCGATGCACCACAAGGCGTTCGCCGCCGTGCTCCTCGATCCACGCAAAATTGTGATGATTCTCGACCTGCGCCACCACATCGAACCCGAGCGCGCGCAACACGTGGCGGTGGATGAGGTCGTGATTGGCGGCGGCGTAACGCCCGGCCAAATTCATTGCGGCCCAATACTCGCGGCCTTCGGACTTGCGCAGATCGAGCCATGCGAGGCGCTGATAGGCTTTGGGCAGGCGCGTGAGTCTGATGGCGAGCCGCGTGAAGTATCCCGCCACGTTCGACCCGAATCCGCGCGACCCCGAATGCGAAAGGAGTGCCAGATAATTCCCCGGCGCGAGGCCCAGTTCCGGGGCGGCGCGTTCGAGCGTCAAATCGCCAAATTCCACAAAGTGATTGCCCGATCCGGACGTTCCGAGCTGCCCCCAGGCTTTGTCTCGCAATTGCGCCAGAGGCTTTGGCAATTCGCGCCAGGCCGGATCGTCCATCGCGTCGTGCTCGCGGCGCATCATGCGCGGAAACTCGGCGCCGACGCCGAAAAGCGTTTCCGCCAGCAGGGCTTTTTTCAGGCGGTCGCGCATTCCGGCCAGGCGCGAGGCGGGCGCATCGAGCACGGAGATTTTCATGCGGCAGGCGATGTCCACTCCGACGCCGTAAGGAATGACGGCGTTTCGCGTGGCCAGAACGCCGCCGATCGGGAGGCCATATCCGACATGGCCATCGGGCATTTGCGCCCCGCGCACCGCAATGGGCAGACGGCAGGCGGCGTCCATCTGGCGCAAAGTTTCGGCGTCGAGGCCTTCGATGCCCCAGATCGCGCAAGGAACCGGCTCGGCGCGCAGTGTGGCGCCCGCGGCGCAAGAAGCGCGAGTGGCGGCCGTGGCGGCGGAAATTTCAGATGAGCCGGACTGGTCAAACATGTCAGGCGGGCCAGATAAATCAGGCTCAGCCGCGAGCACCTGCGCCAGATCGCCATAAATCGGGTCCTTGAGATGATCGCCTGGCGCGGAGCGCACGCGGTCGAGCGCCTCCAGGATTTTCTCACCCGGAATGCCTGCCGCGTCCGCCCGGCGCGAGGCCTCAAGCGCCGCGCTGAATTCCGGGCCTCGGTTCCAGCCAAACCGCTTGAGATGTTTGGGTTTCAGTTTCATGGCGGCGCTGAACTCACAAGGCGAACCTCTGAGAAGGGACGAAAAGGACCTAAACGACGAAAAGGACGCAAAGGACAGAAGAAAAACGGCTCCCGGGCGGATTCCAAGGCCGTTCCATTGGATTTTGAACTATCGAATCGCCCGGAACAAGGGCATTTGGCGTTTCTCTGGCGCGGCGCAGTTTGGCGCGGCCCGGCGCCGCACGATGGGGATTGGCAAGAGCATGGGGGATTTTGATAAGATTCGCGCGGAGCGCAAGCCCGGCGGCGCAGGAACATGGCGCGATGATGCGCCGGGCGCGAGAGCGAGATCGAGAAGGGCATTTCATGCGGCTTCGTTTTCATACGCGCCGGGCGCGTGTCATCGCGCACAAAAGCCAGCGGCTAGCCTGGCGGATTCTTCGCTGGGTGGCGGCGGCGGTTATAGTCCTGCTGGTTCTGGCCGCCGCTGGCTGGTTCACCGTCACGCGCGAGGCGTTTTTGCGCGGTCCGCTCCTTGGCCGGCTGCTCGGGCCGCGCTACGGGGAATTCATCCAGTTCGAACACATTCAAGCCGGGATTTTCCCGCCTTCGATCAGCCTTTTCGACATTCAATTGACCGATCATCGCGCGGGGCCTGGCGAACCGCCCGTGGTGGCGCGCCTGGGAAAACTCGTCCTGACCTGGCGCTGGATTCCGCCCAAAACCCTGCATGTGGACCGCGTCGAGGCGCGGGGCCTGAGGCTCGATCTTTCGCGTGGCGCCAATGGCCAGTGGAACCTTGCGCGCGCATTGGCAGACCTGCGCGAAAGCCGTCCGCCCCAACCGATTCGGCTCGACGCGTTTGCAGACGCGGACGATGGCGGCGCATCCGGCCGTCAGGAACGCGAAGTTCTGCTGCATTTTTGGGACGCCGGAGATGTGCGCATTGCCTGGACGGACCGCCTTGCGGGGAGTCTGATTCCCTCGCGCGGAATTCTCGAATTTGGCGATTTCCAGATTCTTGGCCGCGACACGCCTATCGAGCCGATTGATATTTCCGCCGCTGTGAACATGCGCATCGAGGGTTACGCAAAAATCCTTGGCGCGCCGCCCTCCGAGCGCTTTCCCCTCGGGCTGGATATCACACTCTCGCATCCGCTCGAACCGAGGCAGATGGGCGTTGTGATTCGCGCCGATGTTAAAGCGCCCGTTTCGCAACTGGGCGCTCTGGAACTCGATGCCCCCGCGGCGCTTCCCGAGGATCAGATGATCCCGGCCTGGACGCAGGCCATGCGCGAGGCGCCGGCGCTTGCATCGGTGCGCGGTTCGGCGGCGCGCGAGGTTCGCCATCCGCTCGAAATATCAAATCTGGAATTGCGGATTTGCGATCCCTCCGGCGGGGGGACGCTTCTTGAATGCATCGGCGGGCGCTATGACTTTGTCTCGAACGTATTGCAGGGCAAGGTGCGCGCCAGCGGGACCCTCAAAGACCTGCTTGATGGATTGAGCCGTTCGCCGCTGCCGGCCGTCGGCTCGCTGGGGCGCTGGATTGAGAATCGCGGCAGTGTCCGCCGTGCGCTGGCGAACCAATGGGCGCGCGAATGGACTTTTGACGCAAACCTGGACGCCACTTTGCGGCATGGCAACGGCGGATTTTGGACTGATGCGGAGGATGCCCAACTGGATTTCTCTGCCTCGCTTCGGTGCCGCGACCCCAGAAATCTATGGATAGACGAATCTGGCGCGGAAGCCACGACCTCGTGCCTGGTGATGAATCTTCTATCGGCGGGGACGCTGAATTTACCGCAAATGCGGCTGGAACTTCGTTCGCTGGAAGGGTCGCTCCGGCGCGCGCCCGTTACTGCGTCAAGTAATGGGCCGCAGGCCGGGGCCGGTGAAAAACAGGAGGCGCGTCCTGAAAAGGAAGCCAGGGTTGCGCAAAATGCGAAGGCAATCGCTTGGGAAAACAAGGCGCCGGTTGAAGAGCGCGTTCTCCTCTCGGGCCGCCTTCTGAAAACGCCACACTCGTTCAATCTGGGCGAATTGGCGAGCGCTTTGGCGGCGGGAAAGCTCGCCCGGGCGTCCGCCGCCGCCACCGCCGCCGCAGAAGAGGAGTCTCGCGGGCAGGCAGCAGGGACGCCGCTTTGGGCCGGGGATAGAAAGTTGCGCCAGCGGATTCATCAGATCGTCGAACAGATTCTGACGCCGTTGCAGACGCTTGGAAATCCGCCGTTGCAACTGGAGTTTGTCCTGCCATCCGCGACGCTGCGCGAGGTTCCCGCGCCTCTGCGCCCGCGCCTGCGCGGAGTGCCCGCCGAAGGGCGCATCGAAGGCAAAGTGAGTCTGGCGTATATTCCGAAAACAGGCGAAATCCGCGCGGAGGCCATGCTGGACGCCGAGGAAATCCGCCCGCAAGGTGATCCGCCCGCATCGGGATTCGGCGCGCGCCTGTCGGCCTCGGGGGCGCTGGACTCCTGGCGTGCCTCGCTCGATTCCGCCGCAGCGACATTGACCACGCCCGAGCCGCGCATGTATTCGCTCGAAGCGCGCGGCGGGCGCTGGAATCTGGCGACGGGCGAAGGCGAATGCGCCGTGGAAGCGCGCTCGCTTGATGGTGGATTTTTCGCGCTGGCGTCGGACCTGGCAGGCGAGCGCGGGCGCGCGTGGCTCGAAAAACGGCGCGCGATTCTGCAACTGGCCGAACTGGCCCCGGGGAACCCGGAACAGAACGGCGCGGAGGCGTCGTTCCAGCTGAAAGCCTTGCGAAAATCAAGTCTGGAACTTGATTTCCGCGGACGGCTCGACAATGTGCGCCTGAAGCCGATTCTGGCGGATTCTCCCGAATCCGCACGGCCGCAGGCCATCGAAACGGATGTTAGCGCGCAGTGGAGGGCGGCCGGCCAGCCGCTCGTGGTTCGGCGTTTCGCGGCGCGGCTGATCGACCCGCGCGAGCCGCGACCCCGCCTGGAATTCACAACACTCGCCCCCGGATCGCTCCGCCTTACGCCCGCCCGCATAGAAGCCAACGCGAGCCGATTGCTCGAGTCGCTCGAACGCACCTCCGCCAGCGCCAGCCCCGCCGATGGCGCTGCTGTCAGCGCCGCTGCCGCTTCGGATGCTCCAGCCACAAACACCGCCGCCGCACTGTCGCTCTATGGCCTCGCTTTCGGGCAATGGTTTGCCCAGGAAGACCCGTGGCTGGCCGCGCCCTGGTCGTTGCGGATTTCCAAATTTCCATTCATGCGCCTTGGCCGCCTGCCCTCGGCGTTTGGACTGCCGCTTCAGGAAGGCCGCGGCGACGTCGAAATCGCGGCGTTTCCCGAGCCTATTGGGAATGACGGCGTCCCGCTTCAAACCGGCGCCGGGGAACGCCTGCAATGGAACTGGCAGGCGCGCGGCGCGATTCGGGCGGCCCGCCTCGAAGGAATATCCAGCCCCGCCGAAGTGCAAATGTCCGCCGCCGGACGCCTCGATCCGCGCTCGCTCGAAATCGAGCGATTTCAGGCGGGATTGCCTTCCTACGCAGTCGAGGGCCGCGCGCATTATGAATTCGCAACGGGCAATCGGTCGCTCGATGCGCGGGCCAGCGCCCCTTCGCCCGGCGCGCTGGCTCCTCTCTCGGCATCGGACGAGTCCCTTTTGGCGCGCGCGCTTGCCATTCCTCCGCGCACGATGGCAGGGGCGCTGTTTCAGGCGGCGGATAACGCGGCGGCGCCTTCCTCCATCGCCTGGCACATCGAACGCCAGACGCAACAGCCTGGAATTTTGCTGTTCACGGCGCAGCGATATGACTCGCTGCGGATGTTTTTGCACGAAGACCCTCCCTGTTCGCTTCGCGTCGAACAACAGATGCGATTCGGCGCGGGCGGCTGCATGAATATCGAGGATTTTCACGCGGCGTTCACGGAGGACGGCGCTTCCAGCCCGATTGTGACCTTGCGCCTGGCAGAACCTTTTGAATGGGATTCCAAGGCGGGGATTGGAGAAGGAATGGCCGCCGCCGCATTTGGTTTGCCTGATACGCCAGCCGCTCCAGCCGCGCGCCCGATGGCCTTTGATTTGCGCATGAACATCCGGGCGCTTCTGGCGCGCCTGGAGGCATCGCGCCTTATACCCGCCATGAATCCGCCTCTCGCGGGAATCATCGAAGCCCGTGTCGAGTCCTGCGCGTTTCCGGATGATGGCTCGTATGGACCAGGCTGGATGCATCGCGCCAGCGGATGGATTTTTCCGGCGAACAATGGCCACAGCGGCAATGGCGGTGGCGGCGAAGCGCGTGGCGAAGCGATTCCCATCGCAGGTTCCGTGTCCGCCGAAGCGGATCGCGTCCGGTTCCAGGCGATTTTACGCGCCGCGCCCTGGGGGCTGCCGCTGCCCTGCGCGGAAGCCATCGTCACCGCCGAACGTTCGCGATCTGCGCAGGAGGAATGGATCGAGGCGCAAGTGCGCGACGCCGCTCCCGCACTCATGCGCCGCGTGGATAATCCCATCCGCTACTGGTTTTCCGATGATTCGGTGCGGGCGGACGTGTTTGTGCGGCGCGGGGCGCGCCGCCAGGGGCAATTCCGCGACGAATCCGCGCGGATCGTTGTCCGAAACGCGGCGCTTGGCGATCCGGATGACGATGCAGGAGATTCTATTGCCGCAGTCCAATTTCCAACAGCGCAGACGAATCCTGGACGGGACGTCCAAGCCGCCAGACCGCTTCATCCGCCGTTGCGGTTGTCGCTCGCATACGATTTTTCGCATGATCTGGCCACATCCACTGTGGCGCTGCGCACGCTGCATTTCGAGGCCTCGCCCGAGAGTGATCGCCCGGCGACGGCTTCGCTGGCTCTTTTGGACTTGCGCCAGCCCATCACGCTGAATCTCGACACACTCGAGGTAGTTTCCGCCGCAAAGGAGGATGCCTCCGCCTCGGGTCCGATGGCGCTGCGTGTTCGGATAGGGCCGGCCGAACTGGCTCCTTATGCGCCCGCGCTGGCGCGTTGGTGTTCGTGTCCGCCCGGATTGCGCGGCGAATTCCGCCTCGATGCAGATTTGCAGGCCCGCCCGTCCGCGGATTCCACCGGACAGAGCATTCTTGCGGGGGCGATGCGCCTGGCCAATCTGCGCGTGGGGCGTCCTGAAAAGCCAGATGCCGCAACGCAATCCGCCGCCGGAGCGGAGCCGGAACCCAAAAGGTCCGAAGCCAAAAACGCCGGCAATAATTCCGCCAAAAACCTCGCGCTGGACGCCAATGTGCAATTCCGCTTTATGCTGCGCATGGGAGTCGCGGCCATTCAGCACTTTCTCTTCGAGAGCGAAAACGCCCCCGGCGCGCCGCCCGACCGCTTGAATCTGGAAGGAACCGTTTTCAGCCGCCGGGGCGGATTGCGGCCTGACGTGCGCGTGACGGGCGATACGCTGAATCTCTCAAAATACCTGGGATTTTTTAGCGACTGGGTGCGGGCGCGCGAGGCAGCGGAGGGCGCAAGGCGAAGCGCGAACCAGGGCGCGTCTTTGGGACCGCGAGGCTCCGCACTCGCCTCTTCTGGATCGCGAGGCTCTGCACTCGCCTCTTCTTCCGCCCGTTCCGCCGCGTCTTTCGCCGCGCGCCCCACCCCGCATTCCCGCACGCGCGATGAACTTCTGCGCACCGCCCGCTACGCCGCCACGGCCCTCGCCCGCGCCTCGCGCCAATTCCGTATGCGGATGGACATCAATAAAATCTCGCTCGGCGGCATGGCGTTTGAGAAACTGGGGCTGCTCGTCCGCTACGAGGGCAACCGCCTGCGCCTGAGCAATGCCACCACGGAGTTGGACAAAGGGCGCCTCAATGCCAGCGGAGAATTGGATTTTTCCGCGCCGGGCCGGATTCGCTACGAAGGGCGCTGCCAACTCGAGGAGTTTCCGTTTGGCAATGTGGCGGACCGCCTTTTCCCCGGCCTGGAATCGCGCGTTCAGGGCCGCGTGACGGGCGAGGCATTCCTTTACGGACAGGGGCTGGCGGGTGAGAGCCTCGCGGCCAATCTGGCGGGGCAGGCGCGCGGCACGATTCACGGCGGACTCATCCGCGCTGGAAACGCTGCCTGGCTCGCTGACCCAACTGATCCAATCACAGCCAGCGTCGCCGCGCGCATCGAGGGCGACGCCGTGGATTTCTCGCTCGATAGCGATCCCGAGGACCCCCGAAAAGAAATCCATTTGCGCGGTCATGCCCTGGACCTGTTCGATACATGCCTGGTCCGGGCGCTCTTGCGGGCCGGCCAGCGGACGCAGGTGGGGCCGCGCCCGCCGCGCGAAAGCGGACGCCTTGATCCCAAGCCGCAAATGCTTGTGGGCGGAGTCTGGCGCATCGAAGGGCCTCTCTCCGCTCCCGCGCGCATACATCGAAGACTGGAGAGCATCGAGTATTGATTCTCGCCTGGATTGCGCTGATCGTTCTGGCCGCGTGGGTTGGCATGATCTGGTATTTTGGCGGCGGGCAATGGGGCCGCAACCAGACGCAAGCGATTATCGACCGCCTGCGGCGGTATCCGAGGGTTCATGCCTTTCTGGACCGCCACCACGGCAAATTTCGCGCGTCGTTTCACTATATCGAGTTTGCCGGCATGACGTTGATTTTGTATTCGCTCGCCGCGTGGATGTTCGGGCGCGGCGTGGCGGAGTGGAGTTACATGCGCGCGGCGGTTGCGGCCGTCATTTCTGCCGTGGCCGCCTATCTCGATGAAGTGCATCAATTGCGTTCGGGCACGCGGCAATTCCGGCGAGTCGATTATTTGCATTCCTGCTGCGGCATTGCCATCGCGCTGATGATCCTGCGCTACGCTGCCTTCTTCGCGGAATGATGCCAGTAAAATCGCAAGGGTTTCCCTGGTTACTTCTGAATCAGGTCCGCCGTGTCGAGAACGCCATCGCCATTGAAGTCCAGGCCCGCGGCAGCGCTCGAGTCAGGCTGGCCCAAGCCAAGAATCGCCTCAAGCGCGATGGTCTTGTTCGCCGCGGAAGAGGCGCGCGTGGTGAATTTGAACGGACCGTTGCTCGCCCAGACATAGTTCCCGCCTTGCCATGCATAAACCTGCCACATATAGGTCGTTTTGCCCGTAAGCGTCGGTGGCCCGCTGAAAGAAAACGAATTTTGCGTCATTTTGTCCTTCACAAGGATCGGGCTTCGCGACAGTCCGCCATCGGCGTCCAGAATCCAAAGCACCAGACTCGCGTATTCGGCGTTTTCCGGGCGGTCCCAGGAAAAGACAACCGGCCCGGCGTTGATGGCCGCCTCATTGCCAGGCGTAATAAGAGAAAATCCGGGTATGGAAGTAACGTGAAATGGGCGCCATCCGCCTTCATTGAATCGCCCGCCCAGGCTGGAATAATCCGCATAAACACGCCAGTAATACAGCCCGCCTCGGTTGAGCTCGCTGAAAGCGTTATAATAACTGCTTTGCGTGCTTGCATCGATCCATGAGGATTCCCAGATAGTGAGTTTCTCACCAGGAACCGTGGGATGATCTATGGCCACATACGCCCTATAACTCGTGCTGCCATAGGCGGGCTGCCAGATGAATGTCGGGCGCACGGCCACTCCGGTTTCCCCATACGCCGGGTCTATAAGATAGAAAGGCTGGATGGGCAGCGTGCGGAAAGTAAATGGAGCATTATCCGCGAGCAGTTCCTCGCCGCCAGTGGGTGCAATGGCCCAAACGCTCCATTGATAAAACGCGTTGGGTAAAAGCGCCGGACCCGTATAGGTGTAAGAGGTTTGAGTTGTTGTGCCGCTAAAGACAAAACTCGCTGTCTGGCTTGTCGCGCCGCGGATTTCAATCCGGTAAGAAGCCGCGCCGGTACATGTCAGCCAGTTGAACGTCGGCTGGACAGGCACATTAATGTCGCCAGCCACAGGTGTGTAGAGGCTGAAGTTTTCCAATTGAGACACAAGAAACCGCACGGGGCCGTTGGAGGCCAGGCGGCTTTTCGAGGCCACGGAAAAGGCATTCACATTAACCCAGTAATGCTTGCCCAAGGCAAACGAGCCTGCGGGCGGAGTCCAAGTCTGGCTGAAAACCTGCCCGCTGGTTTGAAAATACGTCGAGGCAGGCGAGCCATTTACGTCGTTATAGAGCAGAACAACGTAATAATAGGTGTTTTGCGAGGCGCTCCACTGGACACTGGGTGATGGATAATAGCGCCCGCCCGAGACTGGCCACGAGATGAGAAAAGGTCCCGGCTCGGGCGTGGGAATGATGCTAAAACGCTGGCGTCCTTCCGCGTTCGGCGTGCTGGCCCAAGCGTTGCTGGCGATCACCTCCCACCAGTATTTCGCGCCCCAGAACAGCGGTTCGCCATTGTATTGATGCGCGGTTCCGGTCAACCCTGAAACCTGATAGAAGGGCGTCGGAGCCGGCGAACCAGCCTGATCATCATAGATATTCAGTTTATAGGAGCTCGCGCCGTTCGAGGGATTCCACTCGAAAGTCGGCGTCAGCGTATCAACAACAGCGCCCGAAGCGGGGGAATACAGCGAAAAGGATGTAGGGGGATAGACAACGGCAACTTGCTCAACCAAAGTTTCATAAGGGGCCAAGTATATCGTATATTGTGTTTTTGACTTGCGCCAGTGAATCTCGCCTTCCGTCACGGTCTCCGAAGGCCGGACCTTAAACTTGAACTTTGCGCCGTTTGACCCCTGGCAATAATGTGTTACATAGGGAAATTGTCCACGTCCTGAGATATAGGAACAGAAGGTGTCGCTATTTTCCGCGGCGATTACGGACCATCCAGCAGGAACGCTGATGGCTTCAACTGTATAGCAATCTGTTCCCAGTCCGCCGGCGGATATTTCCACAACCGTATCCGCATTGACGAGATAATTTTTCGCCCTTGCGGCAGGGATTGCGAGCGCGCACAGCAACGCAACAAGCGCCATGGAAAGGGCAATTCGCACCCCCGAGCGGTGAATCCGCTCCCAATGCGATTGCGGTGCGGACCAAGAAGAGCCTGCTCGACGGAATTCAATCACATGCATTGTAGCCCTCAAAACCATTCGGTATTTGCCCTGCCATGGCCTTCGCAAAGACAGTCTTGCCTTTGTTTCTGTATCGAATAATGCGTTTGCATTATCAATTCCCACGCTATTTGTGAATCAGGTCCGCTGTGTCGAGGATTCCATCGCCATTGAAGTCCAGGCCCGCGGCAGCGCTCGAGTCAGGCTGGCCCAGGCCAAGAATCGCCTCAAGCGCGATGGTCTTGTTCGCCGCGGAAGAGGCGCGCGTGGTGAATTTGAACGGACCGTTGCTCGCCCAGACATAGTTCCCGCCCTGCCATGCATAAACCTGCCACATGTAGGTCGTTTTGCCCGTAAGCGTCGGCGGCCCGCTAAAAGACAGCGAATTTTGAGTCAATTTGTCCTTAACAAGGATCGGATTTCGCGACAGTCCACCATCGGCGTCCAGAATCCAAAGCACCAGACTCGCATATTCGGCGTTTGTCGGATAGTCCCAGGAAAAGACAACCGGCCCGGCGTCAATGCTCCCAGTATTGACTGGATTTCTCAGAGAAAATTGCGGAATCGAAGTGACATAAAATGGACGCCATCCGCCTTCGTTGTATCGCCCGCCCAGGCTGGAATAATCCGCATAAACGCGCCAGTAATACAATCCGCCTCGATTGAGCTCGCTGAATGCGTCATAGTAGGAAGTTTGCGTGCCCAATGGAATCCACGAGGATTCCCAGATAGCGAGTTTCTCGCCAGGAGAGGAAGGGTGGTCAACGGCCACATACGTCTTGTAGCGCGTGCTGCCATAGGCGGGCTGCCAGCTGAATGTCGGGCGCACAGCCACTCCTATTTCCCCATAGGCCGGGTCTATAAGATAGAAAGGCTGGATGGGCAGCGTGCGGAAAGTAAATGGAGCATTATCCGCGAGCAGTTCCTCGCCGCCAGTGGGTGCAATGGCCCAAACGCTCCATTGATAAAACGCGTTGGGTAAAAGCGCCGGACCCGTATAGGTGTAAGAGGTTTGAGTTGTTGTGCCGCTAAAGACAAAACTCGCTGTCTGGCTTGTCGCGCCGCGGATTTCAATCCGGTAAGAAGCCGCGCCGGTACATGTCAGCCAGTTGAACGTCGGCTGGACAGGCACATTAATGTCGCCAGCCACAGGTGTGTAGAGGCTGAAGTTTTCCAATTGAGACACAAGAAACCGCACGGGGCCGTTGGAGGCCAGGCGGCTTTTCGAAGCCGCGGTAAAGGCGTTCACATGAATCCAATAATACTTGCCCAGCGTAAGCGAGCCTGCGGGCGGAGTCCAAGTCTGGCTGAAAACCTGGCCGCTGGTTTGAAAATACGTCGAGGCGGGCGATCCATTTACGTCGTTATAGAGCAGAACGACGTAATAATTTGCGTTTTGCGAGGCGCTCCACTGGACTTTGGGCGATGGGTAATAGCGCCCGCCCGAGACCGGCCATGAGATAAGGAAAGGTCCCGGCTCAGGCGTGGGAATGATGTCAAAGCGCTGGCGTCCTTCGGCGTTTTGCGTGCTGGCCCAGGCATTGCTGGCGATCACCTCCCACCAGTATTTGCCACCCCAGAACAGCGGTTCGCCGTTGTATTGACACGCGGTGCCGGTCATCCCTGTAACTTTGTAAAATGGCGTCGGGGCGGGTGAACCGACCTGATCGTCATACAAGTTTAACTGATAATAGGCCGCGCCATTCGAGGGATTCCACTCGAAAGTCGGCGTCAGCGTATCAACCACAGCGCCCGAAGCAGGAGAACTCAGAGAAAAGGAAGCGGGCGGAAAGACGATTTTAACAGGTTGTTGAATTACTAAACAGGGACAGAGGCAAATGTTGCCATTATCCTCATAAGACCCGGACATTCGCCAGAAAATATCACCATCAGGCGCATTATCCCCAGGGCGTATTGAAAACATAAATGTCAAAGGGTGTATGCCATCCACATACTTTGTTACATAAGGATAAGGCCCGCGTCCGTAAATATAGGGGCAAAAAGTGTCGCTATCCTCTGCTGCGACAACGGACCATCCTGGCGGAACGCTTATGACCTCTGTCGTGAGGCATTTGCCACTGCAGTAATTCCCAATGTCTTCGATGGTCACAGCATTGTTTAGGTATAATTTGACACCCCTTTTCGCTAAAGGTGCATCACATAGAGCGTCGCAAACAGGCCACGCCATGTTCAGCGCCAGGAAGACAAAACCCAGCGCCGCCGCTGAATGAAAGCAGTTGCCCGGCTTCAGCCTGAATACTTTCTGAGGAATGGCGCAAAGAAATCTGCTCACGCTGATTGTCTCCCCGCAAAAACGTTCATTGAGTTAAATACTATGACATCCCAGGAAAATTGTCTGCCCAATGTTTCAATAAAAGGCAAACAAAGCAGCAAGGATTACGGGGATCCGGCTCCAACGGCTTGCCTGGAAGCGGCCGCAGCCAAAGGAGCGGACTTAGATTTTTCCGTATAGACCCTCCAGATAGATGCCCGTGACTTCCTTTCGATAGGGATGAATCTGCGGCGGGTCCTTGGAATAGACGCTGTTGCTTAGCAAAAGGATGAACGACTTGCTGTTTTTATCCAGCCACAGATACGTCCCCGTGTAGCCCGTATGGCCAATGAAGGAATCCACCGGGGCGGCGGGATGCGTGTAGGGCGGCTCCTGATACACAATCCATCCGAGCGCGCGGCGTCCTGGTTCGCCGTCCGATCCTTTTTTCTTCGCATCGTATCCGCACAGAATCGACTGCGTGGAGGTCATAAGTTCAATCGTCTCAGGATTGAAAACGCGCACGCCGCCGTATTCGCCGCCATTGAGGATCATCTGGCAGTAAATCGAAAGATCATGCGCCGTCGAGAAGAGGCCCGCGTTGCCCGGGCAATGTTCCGGCGTGGATTGATAGTAATAAGCAAGCGGATCGTGCGTGTCGCCCAGGCGGCGTCCTTCCTCGAAGTTCTTGAACTCGGGGGCGCATCGCGCGCGCTGTTCTTCCGTAAGCAGATACGTGGTGTCTTTCATCCCGAGCGGGTCCCAAACGCGGCGCTTGAGGATCGAGTTCTGGCTTTCGCCCGCGACGGTTTCGTTCACACGCGCCAGCGTAAGGAAGTTCAGGCAGGAATATACTGTGTATTCGCCTGTTGGATAGAGTTTGGGCAGCCCGGCGATTTTTTTGATCAGCGCATCGGCCTGTGTGAGGTCGCCGCGAATCTTCTCGGCCTCTTTCCAGCTATCGTAAGCCTTGAGGCCGGAACGATGCGTGATGAGATCGCGCACCTTGACGTCGCCTTTGTCGTTCGCCGCGAACTCGGGAATGATGTCCGCCACGCGGTCGTCCAGATGCAGGCGCCCGTCCTCGATTAACAGCATCGAAGTGGTGGCAGTACCGACGATTTTCGAGACCGACGCCAGATCGAAGATCGTATCGAGCGTCATTGGATCGTTTTGCGGATCGGTGCGGCGGTTTCCGAACGCCTTTTCCTCGATAATGCGGCTGTCTTTGGCTACCACAAGCACAGCGCCGGGCGTTGCATTGTTTGTAATTGCTTCGTCAATGCGGCGTTCCATATCGCGAATCGTTACGGGCGAAATTCCAACCTGTTCCGGATAAGCGGGTTTGAGACGCTTTGCGCCCGCGCCGCCGCCGAGACCCACAAAACGCAACGCGGAGCAACCGCCGATAGCAGCAAGCAATACTGCAATCCCCAGGCACACAGCAAGCGCTTGCGCCGAGATCGCGCTCCGATGCCGGCGCTCGCCTTCATGCACGCCAGAACTGCGAAGATCACGGGATTTTTCAGAGAAGTTTGAGGAATGAAATGGGAGATTCACTGTAATACTCTCGCCTCCGAACTGATAAACTGAATGACTAATTCTGAAAACCTAAAAAACTTTGCTCACGAAACGCAGGTTTGCCTCCTGCATTTCCCATCTTTTTGAATGCTAGGCCAGACCCATTCCCTATGTAAAGCCAGGAAAGGGCGCTGCCGTGCCCGCGCCCCTGTTGTTTATGATAATAGGCGTCTCCCTTACATGCGGAAATCACGGCCAGGATGACCGTGTTCCTTTATTTTCTACTTCTTATGGACACGGCGCGGCCTTCCCGAGTTCCCGAGGCTACGATAAAAAGTCACATCCCATCGTTCCCGGCGGCGAGTTCACATACGCCGGGACAGGGCTGTGGATAACTTGACAATTTTTCTGTGGATGCAGGAGGGGATTGTCATTCATAAATGACTTATATCATTTGAGTTACTTATGATTTTCCTTCCATTTGTCGCCAAACGCCCTCTGTGGATAACTTCTGTGGATAACTTTTCCCGCTTTCAAACAGGGACTTTGCCGCGGATGAAACTATTAAAGACTGATTTCAGAGAAGTTGTGAACCCTATCCAGCCCGCGGCAATTATTCACAGCCTTTCCGCATTTCCGGTGGATGCAACCCCCATTTTCGCAGGGCAAAACGCTCGTTTGTGGATAAGTCGTAACTTATCCACGGCCTTTTCCCAGCGACTGCATAAGGGCAATAACACGTATCTTTTGTAATATCAGTCATTTATTTGCTCTATCCCCATCTTCCACAGAGCCTATATATTCTACGATCTATCTTGTATTAATTAATTCTATCCAGAACAAGAAGAGTGCGTGGTTTCCATGTTGACACTGTTGCGCATCTCATGATGCCAAGGGAGGACCCTTTCCGGGCCGCCCAGGCCCGGAATGATTTGCTCTCCTATTGGGAAAGCCATTATGGATTCCACTCCCGTTCTGGTCCGCGCCCGCATCCTGCCGCTCTATCCTATATTGCTTTTTGCCCTGTCCGCCTGCGGACTATCCACACGAGCCGCCGAAATTACCGACATCCGATGGGGCCGCCATGAAGGATTTTCCCGCTGCGTTCTCGAATTCAATGGCGATCCGCCGCGCGTGACGCTCCAGGACTACACGGCCAGCCAGCGGATTTTGTATTGCGATTTCTCCGGCACAAGCCGCGCGTCTATTCCGGCGTCTGGTTCCGTGGCCGAAGATTCGAGAATTTTGGGATATACTTCGCGCTATCTGGAGGCGGAACGGCGCCTTCGCCTGTCGGTTCGCGTGGATCGCGCCGCTTCTCCGCGCACGATCACGCTGTCCGATCCGGGACGTGTGGTAATTGATTTGTATTGGGATGGCAATCCGCCCGATACCCAGACCCCGGCCTACGCATCGGCTGCCGCGCGGACGGAGACAAAGCAAGCCAGCCAAACCTCCGGTTTTGCTTCATGGGCCTCGCCGTGGCGCTATTTTACGGGTTCGTCAGGAAACGCCGCGAAGTCTTCCTCCTCCTCCTCGTCTTCTTCTGCCTCTTCCGCCGCGCAAACCCAGGCCGATCCGCCTGCCGCCTCCGCTGCGTCTTCCAATTCCGCCGCACCCTCAAACTACGCTTCCACCAGTTCTTCTTCCTCGCCGAGATCGCCGCTGCCGTTCCGGCCCGTTATCATCATCGATCCGGGTCATGGCGGATGGCACAAAGGTGCCATCGGGAAGGTGGATGGCCACGCCGTGATGGAAAAAGACGTGGCGATGAAAATTGCGGTAAAACTCAAAAACTATCTGCAAAAGTCGGGCGAATTCGACGTCCGGATGACGCGCACCTCGGATGATTATGTCGGCCTGGTGGATCGCGTGGTGTTCGCCGAGGAAAAGAAGGGCGACCTCTTTGTGAGCATTCACTGCAATGCCACAGACAACGGCAAGCGCGCGTCCGAGGCTCGCGGACTCGAACTGTGGTTCTGGAATAAGTCGGGTTCCTCGAACGCCGCAGCGAAACACCTCGAACAGCTGGAAAACGACGAAAGCGGCGGCGTGAACCTCAGCAACACCACGGCGCGCACGCGCCGCCTGCTGAGCACGCTCATGGCCGACCGCCTCGAAGAACAGGCTTTGCTCAGCGGCAAAGTGGCTGACCGCCTGGCAAAACCGTTTCTGCGCCAATACTATTTCAAACAGCATTACCGCGGAATTCACAGCGCGCGGTTCAAGGTTCTGGAAAATTACATGATGCCAAGCGTGCTCGTTGAGGTTGGGTTTTTATCGCATCCGCAAGAAGCGCGATTGCTCGCCAGCGACAAATTCCAGGACGGCGTGGCCCGCTGCCTGGCCGATGGCATTCGCGAGGCCGTTGAACTCATCAACGCCGCCTCCGCGCCCGCGAATCAGGTGAGTGAAAACAACTGATTCTAAAAACGGCAGATGAGACCACGAAAGGCACGAAAAGGAACGAAACAGAAGGATTTTTCGTTAGAATTCGATTCACCCGGCGAGTGAATCGAATTCTGAAGAAAATCATTTTCCTTTTCGTTATTTTCGCGTTTTTCGCGGTTAGAAATGCTTTAAAAAGCCTCGTAAAATGCGCCTTCCGCCCTTTGCGGCGGGGGGCGCACTTTTTTAGGGACCTTTTGCTCAAAACCCATTGCGCCGGATTCTTCGAGAGTGGCAATAGCAGTTTGTTGTTAGGCTTGCGTGAGAGTTTTTGCAGCCGGGAGAAAGGCATTCCATTGTCTTCTGTCCGTCGGAATGGATTTTCCAAAGTGGCCGCAAACTGCAAATAGGAGCGATTGGGAGCCGAATATGAAAGAGTATTTCTGTTTGGCATGGCGAAAGGCGATCGCAAGGGCGGCAAATGCATGGATAATTATTGTGGCGACAATCCTGTTTCTGCCTGCAGTTTCCCGGGCGCAACTGCCGCAATTCAAATTGGAAAATCCGCATGTGGGCGAAGTGGCTCTGCAATTGGGATGTTCTGTCGCCATGGATGGCGGCCTGATGGTTGTTGGGGCGCAGGAGTCAGACGCCCGCCAGAAGAAAAACGCCGGCGTGGCCAATATGTATCGTCTTGATTCTATGGGAATTTGGCAATTCGAAGCGCAACTGGTTGCCTCTGATCCTCAGGTATACGCGTTTATGGGGAGTTCTGTTTCGATTTCGGGCGATACCGCGATCGCAGGAGCGTCTGAGACATATAATACAGCATATATATTTGTCTGCACGGATGGAAAATGGAGCCAGCAGCAGAAATTGACCCCGTCCGATGGCGCGGCGGGAGACAAATTTGGCCATTCCGTCGCCATTTACGGGGACATTGCGGTTGTCGGCTCTCCGTATGACGATGACGGCGGGGCGGATACCGGCTCCGTGTATGTATTTGCTCGTTCTGATTCAACGTGGTCTCTGCTCCAAAAATTGACTGCCTCGGATGCCGCGTCCAAGAGATTTTTTGGCAAATCGGTTTCTATTTCCGGAGACACCTTGCTGGTCGGCGCTTCGGGCGGCGGCAGCGAAAATACAGAGGCCGGCTCGGTTTATGTTTTCACAAGCGCTGGCGGCCTATGGACACAGCGTCAGATACTAACCCCCTCGGACGCGGCGCCAGGATGCCTGTTTGGCGATTCGGTTTCTATCGCGGGGAATACGGCGGTTGCCGGGGCCAAGGGGAGCGATGGCACCAGCCGCGGCGCGGCTTATGTCTTCGTGCGAGGAGAAGGCGGCCTATGGACCCAGGAGCAAAAATTGACATCCGCCGATGCCGCGGTGGGCGCTTATTTCGGCTGTTCCGTGTCTGTGGCGCAAGACGCCATTCTCATCGGGGCAAAAAACGACAGGGCGGGAACAACGAGCAATTGTGGAACGGCTTGTCTTTTCATGCGTGTGGACGGGGTCTGGACCCGCCAGCAGGTTCTCACGGCGGAAAATCCAAGCATATACGACGCCTTTGGAACTTCTGTATGCATCTATGGAGGAACGGTGGCAATTGGTGCAGCGTTTGACATGAACGGCAACACCGGCAAAGGATCCGCCTCTGTCTTTTCCCTCTCAGAGGACACATGGATTCAAAAGCAAAAATTGGTTCCTTTCGAAGCCGCTGGGCAAAATAAAATGGGCTGTGCGGTGGCATTGTCTGGGGACACAGCGCTGATTGGGTTGCAGGGAGACGCCAATGACGAAGGCTATAATTCTGGATCCGCCTGCGTGTTTGTTCTTTCAGACGGAATTTGGACAGCGCGGCAGAAAATCACTCCGAAAAATGCGAAAGTGGAGGCTTTTTTTGGCTGTTCCATCTCTGTCTCGGGTGATACGGTCGTAATAGGAGCATATCATGATACATGCTTGGGCACCGATAACGGATCCGCCTATGTTTTCAGGTGCCAGGAGGACGAATGGATCGAACAGCAGCGCCTTCAAGCCTCCAGCCCCAAAACATTCGATCAACTCGGATTTTCTGTGGCTATTTCCGGAGATACGGTCATCACCGGGGCGAATGGCAGGGACAACATGACTGGTGCGGCGTTTGTTTTCGTTCGATCAGGCGATACATGGAGCGAGCAGCAATCATTGTCCGCCTCCGATGGCAGGCAAATGGACCAATTTGGCTATAGCGTATCCATTTTTGGGGATGTGGCGGTTGTTGGGGCGCCCGGAGATGACGATGCGGGAAATGAATCGGGCTCCGCATATGTGTTTGAGCGTTCTGGCGGCGTGTGGAGTCAGCGGCAAAAACTTGTGCCCGCGGACGCTGCCGCCTGGGATGTATTTGGGAGCGCGGTTTCCCTTTATGGCACGACGGCCCTTATTGGAGCGGCCGGAGATGACGATGCGGGGGCAAATTCCGGTTCGGTGTATGTCTATGAGTGCGCGGAGGGTGTTTGGGCCCAGCGGCAAAAGTTGATGGCTTCCGAAGTGGTTGCCTCTGGCGGCTTTGGCTCCTCCATCAGCCTGTCAGAAGATTGGGCTGTAGTTGGCGCGCCCATGACGAACACTGCGGGAACGGGTCTGGTCTATGTGTTTCGCCGTTCGGGAGATTCGTGGACGCTTTACGAGAAGCTCGCTGCGTCGGATGGGGCGGCCTATGACACGTTTGGATTTTCAGTGGCCGTCGATGGCAGCCGTGTATTGACAGGCGCGCCAAACAAAAACGATCCGGAAACCGCTTCAGGCGCTGGCTATGTGTATCGTCTGCCGCTAGTGAATGCGCAGGGCCTTGGGTGGCTGTTGCGCTAGGCAAAATGCCAACATGCGTCGAGGAAGGCACGGAAAAAAGAAGACCGGGCCTGCCATAAATATATGACAGGCCCGGAAGTTATGAAAACCAGCGCGGCCGCCGCGTTCATACGGAGCAGTGCGGCGTAATGGAAAAACGCGCGGTTAGCGTTTCGAGAACTGTGTGGCCCGGCGGGCGCCGTGCAGGCCGTATTTCTTGCGTTCTTTCATGCGCTGATCGCGCGTGAGGAACCCGGCTTTCTTGAGAACGAAACGGTGGCTGGCCGAGGCCTTCAGCAAGGCGCGCGAAATGCCGTGGCGGATCGCTTCGGCCTGTCCGCGCTTGCCGCCGCCGGCTACATTGACCAGGATGTCGTATTTCATCCCGACGCCCGATTCGGCCAGAGGCTGGCGGATGATGGTCTCGATGGTCGGGATCGGGCCAAAATACTTGTCCCAATCCAATCCGTTGACCACGATGCGGCCCTTGCCGGGGCGCAAATACACACGGGCCACCGCGGTTTTGCGGCGTCCGGTTCCCTGATACTGCTCAAGTTTTTGTTCGGTCATGTTTGCTTACACCTTTGCGCGTAAATGGCGGGTTCGGACGGCGAGCGCCTCGGGCTGCTGGGCCTGGTGCGGGTGCTCGGGGCCTTTGTAGATGCGCAGATAACGCATCAACGTGCGGCCCAGACGGTTTTTTGGAACCATTCCGCGGATGGCGCGGCGAAGCACTTCTTCCGGCTTGCGCTGGAGAAGGTGCTCGGCCAGCTCGGTCTTCAGACCGGTCCGATAGTCCGTATGCCATTGATACTTCTTGGTTTTGACCTTGTCGCTCGAAAAGACGGCCTTTTCGGCGTTGACAATGATCACATGGCGGTTGGGGACGAGATGCGGCGTGTAGAGTGGCGTGTTTTTCCCGCGCAGCACCTTGGCCACGCGCGCCGCCAGACGGCCAACAATCTGGCCCTCCGCGTCCACGACAAACCATTTTTCCGGATATTCCGCCGGTTTCGGAATGTGAGTTGATTGGGCTTTCATAGTCACAACAATTCCTATCAATTTCTGTCGCGGCCTTCCGAGACAGGGCGCGAACGGTATGATGTTTCCGGGAACGCTGTCAAGCCTGTTTCATACATTTTAGATTTTCAATGCTCCGCTCCTGGCGGCGGCGGGCGGAAAACAGTATTATGGAAGTTGGACGGCGACACCCAGTACGCGCCCGTTTTCGCCCGTTTTCGCCCGGTTCGCGCCAGCTGCGCCGGGGGCGGATATTCACCTGCCGATGCGCGGGGGGGGCGGATGACGGATTTTGCTCGCCTTGGCCGCGGAAAGTGGGGCAGTCTGACAATTGTCCTTCCGCGGGGGAGCAGATTAAGATAGAAGGTTCGGAAGTTCAGCGGCGGAGGCCCGCATGGTTCGCCTGACAATCAATGGAAAACCTATTACCGCTCCCGAGGGCGTGTCTGTCCTGGAAGCGGCGAAGCAAAATAAAATCCTCATTCCGCACTTTTGCTATCTTGAGGGCGTTCACCAGGTCGGCGTATGCCGCATCTGCGTTGTCGAGATACTGGGCGCGCGCACGCTTCAGGCCTCATGCATGATTCCCGTGCGGGAGGGAATGGTCGTCTGGACCAACACCGAGCGCGTAAAGAAGGCGCGGAAGATTCTCTTTGAACTCATGATGTCCGACCACCCGCGCGATTGCCTCAGCTGCTATCGCAATCAGGCCTGCGAATTCCAGAAGCTCGGCGAACTGATTCATATCCCCGATTTCCGGTTCGAGGGCGAGAGATCGCGCACTTTTATTGACTCGGCCAATCCCTCGATAGTCCGCGATACTTCCAAGTGCATCCTGTGCCGGCGCTGCGTGACGGTCTGCAACCAAATCCAGGGCGTGGGCGTAATCAACGTGCAGGGGCGCGGATTCCGCTCGGGCGTCGGGCCGCCGGACGACCTCCCGATCGGCACGGCCAACTGCACGTTCTGCGGCCAGTGCGTGATGGTGTGTCCCGTGGCGGCGCTTCAACTTAAGGACGACACACAATCTGTGTGGGACGCGCTTTTCGACGCCAAAAAGCACGTTGTGGTTCAGACGGCGCCCGCCGTTCGCGTGGCCATCGGCGAGGAATTTGATTATCCGGCGGGAAGCATTGTCACGGACAAGATGGTGGGGGTTTTGCGCGAACTGGGCTTTGACAATGTGTTCGACACGAACTTCGCCGCGGACTTGACGATCATCGAGGAAGGGCACGAATTCTTGCAGCGGCTGAACGCGGCGCTATTAGGGAAGTCCGAGCCGTCTGACCAGTCCGACTTGTCCGACCCGTCCGACTTGTTGGATAGCTCCGACTCCTCCGCCAGCTCGGCTCCCACCGCCCTGCCGATGATTACGTCGTGTTCGCCGGGCTGGATCAAATTCATCGAACACGAATATCCCGATCTTCTGGAACATCTTTCCACGTGCCGCTCGCCGCACATGATGCTTGGGGCGGTGTTGAAAACGTATTACGCAAAGAAGATTCACGTCGAACCGCGCGATATGTTTGTTGTGTCGGTCATGCCCTGCACGGCAAAAAAGTTTGAGATCACCCGGCCCGAAATGTTCGTCCATGGGCTTCCGGCGGTGGATGCCGTGATCACCACGCGCGAACTGGCCCGCATGATCAAAGATGCGGGAATCGATTTTCGCGAGGCGGAGGAATCGGATTTCGATGATCCGCTGGGTTTTTCGACGGGAGCGGCGGACATCTTTGGCGCGACAGGCGGCGTGATGGAAGCGGCGTTGCGCACGGTGCATGCGCTTGTGACCGGGCGGCCCGTGCCGTTCGACCGGCTGGACATCACGCCCGTGCGCGGCCTGAAACAGGTCAAGGAAGCCTCGCTGACCATCGAGGGCGTGCTGCCGGAATACGCGCATCTCGAAGGCGTCACTGTGCGCGTGGCCGTGACGAGCGGCCTGGCCGGAGCGCGCCAGCTGGTCCGCCAGATCGCGCGCGGCGAATCGCCTTATCACTTTATCGAGGTGATGGGCTGCCCCGGCGGCTGCATCAACGGGGGCGGACAGCCGCGCCCGGCCAGCCAAACGGTCCGCGAGGAGCGCATGAAGGCGCTTTACAAGATCGACTCGGGTAAAATCCGCCGCATGTCGCACGAAAACCCGCTGATCCAGCAACTCTACAGCGAATTCCTCGGCGAACCGCTCGGACACCTTTCGCATGAACTCTTGCACACGCATTACGTCCGGCGCGGACGTTACAACCAACTGGCTGCGGCCAGTGCAGTGGGGGCGGCAGGCGCTGCGGACGCAAAATCGGGCGGAAAGATTGGGGCGCCGAACAAGTAGAAAGGTTTATCAGCAAGGAGGAATTTAAACTACGAAGGCGCAAAGGCACAAAGGGATGAATCTCTCCCGCGAAGCGGGGCGGTCCTTTTTTGTGTCTTTGTGCCTTCGTGGTTGTTTCTTTCGGCGCGCCGGCAAGAGCGTCCGGCCGCGCCGCGCTTTCACGCTGATCGAACTCCTGATCGTCGTGGCCATTATTGCGATTCTGGCCGCAGTGGCGGTGCCGAATTTTCTGGAAGCGCAAACGCGCGCGAAAACCGGGCGGGCCGCCGCCGATTTGCGCACGCTCGCCGTGGCCATCGAGGCTTATGCCGCGGATGCGAATTATTACCCTCTGAACGGCGTTTTGAATGCAGACGGCTCAATTGAAAATCCGCAACGCACCGGCGCCGCCGCCCCCGCCCACAAATTTCTATACGACGGCCTTACGACGCCCGTTGCTTATATCACATCGCTTCCTTTCGATCCATTTGTTGGGGCGGGCGATTCGCAGCGCGAGGAATGGGGGCCTTTTTTCCGCCGCTATTTCTATACAAATTTCGATTGGTTCACACACGTGACCGAGCCGTCGCCGCCTGCCGTGATCGCGCAAAAAAAGGCGCGCTATGGACCGTGGGTTCTGGCCTGCGCGGGGCCGGACCGCGACCGCCTCGATCTGGCGCGCGATCTTTTCTACGACGCCACCAACGGGACAGTTTCGGACGGCGATCTGATCCGCTCTCCGCGGGGACAATAGGCGGCGGATTGATTTTTGGGCAGGCGCGCGAACGCATGAAGGCCGGGAAAGCCGCGGGCCAAAATGAATGCTTTGCTTGCAGCGGCGGCGGACGGCAAATAATGTTTTGCGCTTGGGGCGCGGCGGCTGAGAGGCGGGAGGAGCGAGCCAGGAGGAACGGGGCGGCCGTTCAAGCAATCATGTGAGAATATGCGGATGCCTGATTCGAGCGAAATCGACCGGAAAAAAATCCCGCGTGCGGTAATCAAGAGGCTGTCGTTATACAATCGGCAGTTGCAGCAGATTGAGCTGCGCAAAATCGAAAAGGTCTCGAGCAAGGAACTGGGCGAGCGTCTGGGTTTGAATTCCGCGCAGGTGCGCAAAGACCTTGCTTACTTCGGGCAGTTTGGCGTGCCGGGGTTTGGATATTACGTTTCGGATCTGCGGCGCAACATCCGCAAAATCCTCGGGACGGATCGCGAAATCCGCGTGGCGCTCGTTGGCGTGGGCAATCTCGGGACGGCGCTGCTTTCTTACGGCGGATTTGCGCGCCAGGGATTCCGGATTCTGGCGGGATTCGATAACGCGCGGCGAAAAACCGGCTCGGAGAAAAACAAAGTCCCCATTTACGACATCGCGAATCTTGAAGAGAAAATCCATGAGCACGCGATCGACATCGCGATTCTGGCGGTTCCGGCCGACGTGGCGCAAGACATCGCGAATCGTCTGGTGGCCACAGGCATCACGGCCATTTTGAATTTTGTGCCCACGCGCCTGATTGTCCCGCCCCATGTGAAGGTCCATTACGTGGACCTTTCCATCGAGATCGAGAGTTTGTCGTTTTATTTGCAGTAATGCATTTCTTTGCGTAATTTTCACGTTTTTCGCGGTTATATACTCTTCCCGCTCTTCATTCTTTCTCGTTCCCGTTTTCGCCGTCCGCCTTGTCTTCTTCCGGCGCGTCTGAGGCGAGCAGCGCGGCGGCCTCGCCTGCGGGAAGTTCCTGAACATCTTTGAGTTTTTTGCCGATGGCGCGCGACCGCACCTGGACTTTTTCAATGGTGTCTGATGCTTGGTGCAGTTTCTTTTGCACTGCCTCGAGAACGTCACCGTATTTCGACCATTCGGTTTTTACGGCGGCGAGCAGGTTCCACACCTCGCTGGATCGTTTCTCGATGGCGAGCGTGCGAAATCCCATCTGAAGACTGTTCAGAAGCGCCCACAGTGTCGTCGGCCCCGCCACCACGACGCGGCTGTCGCGCTGAAGCGTTTCGGTCAGACCCGTGCGGCGGATGACCTCGGCGAAAAGCCCCTCGATGGGCAGGAACAAAATGCCAAAATCCGTGGTTTTGGGCGGATTGATATACTTTTGGCTGATGTCGCGCGCGCAAGCCTTCACGCGATTTTCCAATTGCCTCCCCGCCTCTTCCACGCCCGGCGCGTCGGCGCGTTCCTGCGCGTCGAGCAGGCGCGTGTAATCTTCGATGGGGAACTTGGCGTCGATCGGGAGCCAGACGATTTCGTTTTTGTCCGCGCCCTGGCCCGGCAGTTTAATCGCGAATTCGACACGTTCGCCGCCGTCTTTGGGCGCAACGTTAGCGGCATACTGTTCGGGAGGGAGCGCCTGTTCAAGAAGCGCCCCAAGTTGCACTTCGCCCCAGATGCCGCGCGTTTTTACGTTCGTGAGAACCTTTTTCAGGTCGCCGACGCCCGCGGCGAGCGACTGCATTTCGCCCAGCCCCTTGTGAACAAGTTCCAGGCGTTCACTGACCTGGCGGAACGACTCGCCGAGGCGATTTTCCAGCGTCCCCTGGAGTTTTTCGTCCACCGTCTGGCGCATCTGTTCCAGACGGCGGGCGTTGTCGTCCTGGATGTTCTGGAGTTTCCCTTCCACGGCGGCGCGAATCGTTTCCTGTTTTTTCTCCAGCGATTCGGAGAGTTTTGCGATTGCGCCAGACATCGCTTCGAGTTGTGTGCGCTGAAGCGCTGCCAGTTCGCCCATCGTATTTGTGATGGTTTTGGAAAGCGCCTGCAAGGTGCCGACGACTTCTTCGCGCAGTTGTTTGGCGCTGGCGGCGGATTCAGCGCGGATGCCATCGAGCCTTTCGCCGCTCGATTGCGCAAAGGCGGCAAGTTGGTTCGAGAAGGCATCGAGCTGCCCCTTTTGCACGTCGGCGGCGTCTCTCATGCGCTGCGTCACGGAATCGCCGAAGGTCTTGAGCGTTTCGATGAGTTCCTGGCGCTGTTCGCGCGCCGCCTTGGCCAGTTCTTCCCTGTTGCGGCCTGCTTCCTCGCGAATGGCGCGTTCGGCGCGCTCCTGGGCTTTTTCCAGGGCGTCGAGCCGCGACGCCAGCGCGGATGGATCGGATTGCGCCGCTCTTTTCAACAGCATAAGCAGCAAAACCACCGTCACAACGAGCAGCGCGACGGTTATGATGAGCAGGGTGTCAGTCACGGCAATCTCCCTGAAATGACAGTGTATTCATTATTGTTGCGGCAAGAGGCGCTCGAATGTGTTTCGAGTTATACTGGCAAGAGGCGGCAACATGGAGCAAGGCGCTGCCTCCCTGTATGCGGCCAGCGTCCATGATTTGCTCCGCCGCACCGGCGATTATCTCAAGGGCTATCCTTCTTTGCAGAACCCTAAACGCAGTGAGAGGGCGAAAGCCGTTTGGATCGGCAATAACGTCATAAATAGCGTCAAAAGAGGCCTGTGTGTTCGACAGAATGGTTGATTTGACTTGCGCCCCAACCCCGTTTCGCCCATTGCTTTATAGATATATATCTCCCCGCGAAACTTCACGGGCAGAGGGCAACCTAACATGATGAATCCATTCCATTCTTCCGCATTCACAAATTCACGCAAAGAGGCCGGGCGTCTGGCGAAGCGATATTCTCTTTTGGCGCTGGCTTTTGCGCTGGCGTTCGCCTTCGCGCAGGGCGGATTCGCTCAAAGCGCCGCCCCAAGCGCGGCGCCCGACGCGTTCACCACGCTTCAGGCCCCCGACTCGGGAAAATCCGTCACGCTGGTGGGGCGGGTGGCCAGCATGTCGCCGCCCGAATCCGAATCCGCTCCGCACAAATGGTATGTGACCGATGACAAGGGCGTGGTTCTGGTTGTGGTTTTTGACAACCTGTTCCAGGCGATCCAGCAGGGCATGGAGCCGATTGCAGCCGGAAACACCGTTCTGGTGCGCGGCAAAGTCTCCGTGCAGCGCGGCATTTTGCAGGTGGCCCCGGCTTCGGCGAGCGACGTTCAACAGGCCCCGGCCAACTCGCCCATGGGCGTCTGGAGGACAAACCAGTTTGGGGCGAACGCGTCTTCCTCAGACATGTCTTCCGCATCCGCGGCCAAACCCGCCGCCGTGGCCGCCGCTCCAGCCGCTGTGGTTGCCGTTGCGCCTGCCCCAGCTGGCGCCGCCGCGTCCGCGCCCGCTGCCGGAGCGCTCACGGTGAGCCAGTTGAATGCGTCGAAAGTGGGCCAGTCGATTACGGTTCAGGGGCGCGTGTCCAAATTCCGCGCCAAATGGAATGAAAAATCCCCTTCGATCCTCTATTTGGATGAGGGCGGCGCGTCTGTGGAAGTAGTGTTTTGGGACGATGTGACGGCAGGTCTTGGCGCGCGCCTGGCAGGAGTAACGCAAACGGGCGCGGACGTTTGCGCCACGGGTGAACTGAAAGATTATCGCGGGCGCATGCAGCTGCAGGTAAGCGACGCGGCGAATTTGCGGCTTGCCGGAGAAGCCGCCGCCGCGCCGGCCTCCGCATCTGTGCCGGCGATTTCTTCCGCCGCTGCCGCACCAGCTCAATCCTCCACGCAAGCAGGATCAGGTGCAGGCGCGGGGCAGCCGCAATTGTCTCATGCGCAGGCAGGCCAAGTAGTCACGGTGGAGGGAAATGTTACGCAAATCTGGTTGTCTGCCAATTCGCGCAAACCGTGGGGCATTGTGCTCAACGGTCCGCGCGGGACGGCAAACGTGGCATTCACTCCGGAGGCCGCCGGGGCATCGGAGCAAGGTTCCTGGCTGGCGATTCAGCCGGGAACACCGGTTCGCGCCAAAGGCATTGTTGCTGAATCGCAAGGGCCTTTGGAAGTTCAAGTGGCGCGCGGGGCGGACATTCAGGTCGTTGCGGGAACCGCTCCCGCCGCCGCTGCCGCGGCTGCCCCAGCCGCGCCGCCCGCGAAGCCTGCCGCCGCCTCCGCTCCTGCATCGGCTCCGGCCCAGCCCGCGGCCGCCGCTGCAGCGCCCGCGCAGGTTCTTGCACCCTCGGCGATTAGCGCAAGCAACGTCGGCCAGACCGTCGCTGTGCGGGGAACGGTCCGGTCGGTGCGCCCGGGGCGTTCGGATCGGGCGCCCACGCGCGTGGAACTTGCCGACGAGAACGGCTCGGTGACGGTTGTGTTCTGGCGCGATTCAGGCCCTCAGTTTTTTGACGGACCCACCGCCCCCGTTGTGGGCAAGCCCTGGGGCGTTGTGGGCGAAGTGAGCGAATTCCAGAGCCAGTTGCAGGTGAAGGCCGCCCGCCTGTATGAAGGGCAATAGCAGGCAGCAGCGGACGCCTTGCGGACTTCGCACAAAGGCGCAAGGACGCAAAGTGTATTTTGCGTTCTTGCGCCTTATACCATTTTCCTTTGATTCTGTTCCCAATCGCCTGTCACGGTTTTCGCGAG
>CAYUNT010000016.1:0-36945 GCA_964446285.1 uncultured Candidatus Sumerlaeota bacterium
TCTTTTGCTCCTTCAGAGCAAATTCAGGGAACAGAATTACGGGAAATTGGTATAAATCCGCGTCGCCGCGTCGCAATTCTTCCCTAAATTCCTGATCCCCTGAGCCGTCATAGCCCCGTATTTGCCTTCGCGAATACGGGGCCTCGCTTATTTGGACTGGCTGGCACTTTCGCTTTTTGGAACAGCCTGAAATGCCAATTTCAAACTGGGGAATAATCTGCCTATAGAAATGCCGAGCATTCCTGCCCAGGCGAGGAGAAGAATGATCGTTGGCGCGAATTCCCACCATGCGCCCGCCCCGGGAACGCCAAGATGAACGCTATTGGGAAGGGCGATTCCGAACCAGAAAACAGCGGCAAAGAGTCCGAGGTGGGCGTTGCGCCGCCGAAGCGATTCCTCGCCCAATATCCCGAGCGGCACAAGCAGCCAGATCAAATGATGATACTGAAGCACCGGCAGCATGGCGAGGGCGCTGGCGATGGCAAAGGCAAACAGCGTCACGGGCGTCTGGAACGGGCGCGGATTGCCTTGCCTCCACGCGACAAAGCACAAGAGGCATACTGCAAGATACGCCAGCCCGATCATGCCGGATGCGGCTGTGGCCAAGGCACGCGGCGAAACCCGCGATGTATGGACTGATGTTTCTAATGCATTCTCACCCGGCGCCGGTTTTATCTCAGCCGCCCGCTCTTTTTCTTCCACGTTTATTCCCAGCCTGGCCTTTTTCGCGCCGCCCGCCTCTCCCCCGCCAGCGGTGTGTGTTTCTTGCGAAAGACGCGTCAGAATTTGCAAAATGGAGATTTGTGGCCAGTTGGTTTCGCCGCTGCGTTGCGTGATGCGCGGCAGATTGGTGCGGAATTCGTAAGGGAAAAGCCCAGTGGCCACGAGCGCAATCAGATAGGCAGCGGCGACCACTCCCGCCCCCATGAGGAATCGGCGGCGTTTCCAGGCGAGAAGCGCGGGCGCGAGCAACACCGGCGCCAGTTTAACCAGCACCGCCACCGCCCACCATGCGCCCGCCCAGACAGGACGCTGTCCTCCTCCTCCGCCTTCCTCTCCCCTTCCCCCTCTCCCCCGCAGGCAAAGCCAGATTGCCATGAGCAGCGCCGCCACGATGATATCGGCCTGCCCCATGCGAATCACTGTGAACGACGGATTGAACCAGAACACGGCCACGGCGGCCATAAGCCGCATAGCGGCCCGCGCCCATGCCCTTTGGCTTTGCTCTTCTGCGGGCTTATTCTCTCTCTCTAAATCAGCCAGCGCAAGCGCATCAATCCACAAGCCGCCAATCATCCATGCAATCCAGCCGAGAAGTCCGATACCGGCGGCACGGTAGATCGCCAAAGCCGCCTCGCGCGGAAAAAACCCAAGCGGGAACATCAAAAAATCAAAAAACAACGGATAGACATGGTTGCCGTCGAAGGGCAGGCGGCGTTCGATCAACTGCCGCGCCCAGCGGTGGTAGTCGTCAAAATCCGCATGAGGCGCTGCCCAAAAGAACGTGATGTATTTGGCGTAAATCCCGGCCAGAAGCAGCGCCCCGAGAAACAACGAAATCCACTGCAGTCGCTTGAGCGTGAATCGTGGAGTCGAAGCGGCGTCGGCGGAATTCTTTTGCATCGGCTCCGGGGCGGTTCAGCGTCTTGGCACGGTGTCTGGGTCTGGCTCGGGGGTTGGCGCGGACGCGCGCGGCGGCGCGGGCAAGGGCGATGGCGCCGGCGAGGGAGGCGGCGCGGGCGATTGGGAAAGGCGCGCCGAAAGAAGATCGCGGAACAAATTCAAATAGTTGTCCGCCGTGTGCTGGATATGGAAAAGTTGAAGGATGCGCTGGCGCGCGGCGCGGCCCATCTCGGGCGCCTGGGCGCGGTGGTCGAGCAGGCGGATGATAGCACGCCCCAGCGCGTCCGGATTGCCCGGTGGCACCAGGAAACCCGTTTCGCCATCGCGCACGATTTCGCGCGGCCCGCCGATGTCCGATGCCACGACCGGAATTCCACAGGACTGCGCCTCGGCCACTACCAGGCCAAACGATTCGCTGAAGCTTGGATGAACGAAAACATCCGCGGCGGCCATCAGTTTGGGCATAAGCGACGTAAGGCCTTCGATGCGCCGGACGTGTTTTCCCAGATTTAGCGTTTTGATTTTTTCGTCAATTTGCGCAGAAAGCGGACCGCGCCCCACCAGAATCAAAAACGTCTGGGGATGAGCCTGCAAAACGGCAGGCAGCGCATCCAAAAGCACCAAATAGCCTTTGAGCGGAATCAACAGCCCCGCCGCCAACAGCATATTGCTGTCATCCGCCTGGATATTGGCGATCTGGCGCATTTCCGTGCGCTCGGCCCTCGTGATCGGGCAAAATTGCTCCGGGTCCACGCCGTTGGCGATCACGCACACCCGTTCTGGCGCTATGCCCTGGGCAATGAGATCGCGCCGCACGGCGTGAGATACGGCGACGATCCGCGCAAATCGCCGCTGGCGCAGGCGCATGGTCCATTTGACGAAATATCCGGGCAGGCGTCCCTTTTCCCACCATGCATGGACGCCGTGATTGGTCGAGACCAGCACGGGATTTCCGAGCATGGGAAGAAGAAATGGCCCGGCCAGGTCAGGGCGGACGAGATGTGTATGCAAAATATCCGGCGGAAAGATACGCCCGGAGCGTTCGGCCCAACGGCGCAATATCCCCCAGGTCAAGCAGCCTCTCGCCCCGATGATTTCGCAGGGGATATTGAGTTTCCGAAAGCGCTCTTCCAGAGGTCCGCCCCGGCTGAACGCCGCCACACGGACCTGAACATCCTTGTTGTTAATCCAGCGCCGGGCCAGGGCATCCGCCAGATTGCCCGGACCGTCAAGCGCGAAGGCATTCAGCAAAACCTGAATGCGCATGGGGCGGCCTGATAAATCTGTGGCGGACGGGGTTGGCGGCGAGAGGATTTCCGGAAGCACGCTTAAAGCATCCTGAATCGAGCGGATGGCACAAATAACCGCAACGCCTTATTGAACGCCATTCCACGCGCCTCGATAAAGATAAATCCGCAGTGTTGCTCCCCGGCCTGGCGGCAGGGTGTTTTATTGGGTGTCGGCGGCATCCGGCTTATGCGTGGCGTCATCCTCGGCCACTTCTACCAGGATCACGGAAATGTTATCATGGCCTCCCTTGTCGTTGGCTGCTTGAATCAGATGATCGCACGCCTCGTCAACGTCCTTGGAGTCCTTGATAATCTGAAAAATACCCTCGTCCTCCACCATAGTGCTCAAACCATCCGAGCACAGCAGATAACGGTCTCCCGCTAGAATTTCATGAATCCGGATGTCGATTTCCACATCCATTTTGTTGCCCAGGGCGCGGGTAATCACGTTTTTCCAGCGGTGATTGCGCGCTTCCTCGGGCGAAAGGATATTCTTTTGTACTTGTTCCGAGACCCAGGAATGATCCTGGGTGAGTTGAGTCATGGCGCCTTCGCGAATCACATAGCATCTGGAATCGCCGACATGGGCAAGGGCGGCTCTTGCATTGGGCAAATCGAACAGGGCGGCGACAATGGTTGTTCCCATGCCGGAGTATTCGCGCCGCTGAAGCGACAGATTGCACACATCGCGGTTGGCCAGACGTATGGCCGTAAGCAGTTTGTTTTCCAGCGGTGTGCGGTCCGTCTCGATGCCGAAGGGCCACGTGGCATCGTTGTCCGCGGCGCATTGGCGCAGGAATTCGAGGATGGACATAATGGCGGCGCGGCTGGCCACTTCGCCTGCGTTGTGGCCGCCCATGCCATCCGCAACGATTAAAATCCCAAGATCAGGACAAACACTAAGGCTGTCCTCATTATGACTGCGTTTGAGTCCGCGGTCGGTTTTGCCGCCGGTGATTAATTTCATTATCCTGAATTCTCGGGTGTCCTTGCCGATCTCCCAAATCGCAACTCGATTCGAATAAACCGGGTGACCGGAAGGGTGTCAAGAGGCATTCCCAAAATGCCGCGCAATGCTGGTATTCGCCAAATAACGCTTGAAAGAGCGCGGAAAACAGAGAATAGCGAAGGTCGAAAGCACCCCGGCGGGAAGCCGCATCGCCTCCCTTTCGGCAGAGTATGGCCATTCCCGGTGTCGTTTGGGCAAGGAAAGTTCCCGTTTCTTTCTGTATCTCCACTCCCAACAAGCCTATCTGGCGCGCGTTTGAAAGTTACCATTCTCCGGTTTTCCCTGAGAGCCTGATCCATGACAGACGCATCTTCATCCAGGAGGCATGGGACCCAGAAAATGAACAGGGCTGACGAATCCCACCAGCCAGGCAGGGAAAAACCTCATTGTGATCCTTCCGCCGCCTGCGGCGATGCCCATGCCGATGCCACTCTGGAAGTTGTATTGGATCCGTATGCGGCGGATTTCTGGCGCGCCTCGGGGGCGGCTATGGCGGCGGCGGGCGGAGCGACGGGAGGATCGGAAGGGGCGGGCGGACGAGGAGCCGCGGCGGCGCCCGATCTAGCGGCGTTGGAAATCGCCAATCAGAGGTTTCAACTCCTGGCGCGGCTCGGATGCGAAATTTGCAGCCAGACAGTCGTTTCGCAGGTGCTTGCGTCCGTAGCGGAGGCCCTGCGGACCTTGATCGAGGCGGAACGCTTCTTTGTGGCCATTTTCGATGAGCGGAACGAATTGCGGGTTCGCGCCGCGTGGAATATAGACCTGCCTGCCAATCCCGCCGAATGGCCCATTAGCCGCACGTTGCTCGGACGCGTGCTCGACGAAGGCGTCGCCATTCTGAGCTCCGACGCGGCGCACGATCCCCGTTTTCGCGAAATCCCAAGCGTCGGTCTGCACAAAATCCGGTCAATCGTTTGCGTGCCGGTCGGACAACGCGGCCGCTGCATGGGAGCCATCTACGCCGATAGCCGCATCCAGGCCAATCGCTTCTCGGAGGCGGATTTGGCGTTTGTCACAGCGCTCAGCCATTATGTGCGCATCGGGCTGCGAAACGCGAGCCAAATGGAGGAAATTTCCACTCAGCGCCGCCTTTCCGAGGAACGTTGCGCCGCCCTGCAACAGGAACTTTTCCGCGATCATCATATTGTTGGACGCTCCGAGTGCCTGCTTGCCGCCTTCAACCGCCTGAAGAATGTGGCGGCAAAGACGCTGCCGATCTTGATTTCGGGCGAAACCGGCGCGGGCAAGGAACTGTTCGCGCGCGCAGCGCACCAGCTCAGTCCGCGGGCAAAAGGGCCGTTTGTGGCGCTCAATCTGGCCAATCTGCCTGAAACGCTGATCGAGTCGGAGTTATTCGGGCAGGTGAAAGGGGCTTTCACCGAGGCGCGCGATAAAGTCGGACGCCTCAAATTGGCGCATGGCGGAACGCTTTTTCTGGATGAGGTGGCCGAGACGCCGCTGGCGGTTCAAGCCAAACTGCTGCGCGTGCTTGAAACCGGGACGTTCGAGCCGCTTGGCGAAACGCAATCCGTCCATGTGGACATTCGGCTGGTATCGGCCACGCTGAAAGACCTGGAAGAAGAGGTCCGCAAGGGGCGTTTTCGCGAGGATTTGTATTGGCGGTTGCGCGGCGTGGTCATTCGCATTCCGCCGCTGCGCGAACGGGCGGAAGACATCCCGCTTCTCATCGGCGCATTTCTCGACAAAACTAAATCCGACGTGCGTTTTGAACCGGATGCTATTCGCGTGCTGATGCGTTATGCGTTCCCCGGCAATGTACGCCAATTGCTGCGTCTTGTCGAGGAAATGGACGCGGTTTCCGAAACGCGGCGCATTCGGGCGGCGGATTTGCCCGAATACATCCGGCGCTCGGGGGGAAGCGGCGGAGAAACGCCGGACCATTCGCCGCGATCCGGCGGCGCGGAATCTCGAAACGCTCAATCTGGTGCAGATGCTGGATATTCGGAAATTCAGGGGACTGGGGGTATTCTGAGGACTGAGAGGATGGAAACCGGCGCGCAAACAAGCGGCGAATTTCCACCGCTTGACGAGATCATCACCGAAGTGGAGAAGACGTGGATGCAGAAGGCCCTGGAAACGACCGGGGGCAACTGCGAACGCGCCATTCAACTACTTAAAATCTCCCGCGCGCGTTTCTTCGAGCGCAAAAAGAAATTTGGGTTGTAAGTAGGCGCATCTTGACACTTTTACTGATCCGAACCGCTTGTGCCCCCTCACTGCGTTTGGGGTTCTGCAAAAAGCCGTCCGGAATGCATCCGGATATGCAGAACCCGGAACGAAGTGACGGGGGTTTCTTCGCATATCGGTATCAGTATCAAGATGCGCCCATTGTAAGTGACACCTCAGGCAAGTGCCCAAGCAATTCCAAACTAATGGAGATGCGTTCCAGATGATCTTTCATTATCATCAAGCGCTTCTGGCGGGGTTGACGCTGGCGATGCCTTTCATGGTCTGCATGGCGCAGGCCAATGATGGCGCACCCGCAAACTCGGAGGCCGCAAATTTGGAATCTGTAAAATCATCGACTACGGCAAATTATGTGGTGGCGGGATATGCCCGGTTCACGGTGATTACGCCCGAGTGCATCCGAATGGAATATCAGCCGGATGGCAAATTCATCGACGCGCCGTCGATGTTCGCCGTAGGGCGCGGGATCGCCGACCAAAACGCCAAAGTGGATTTCCGCGACAAGACGTTCGTCATCGACACGGGGCGGATGAAGCTGGAATTCACGCCGAACGGCAAGCCATTCTCCGCCGAGAATCTGAAGGTCACTATTAAGAAATCTATTCAAATTGCAGAAAAGAACCTTGGGCGAGACGCCCAAGCCACCGGCAAACTTGGACAAAACGCCCAAGCCACAAGCAAAGCGGAACAAGAAAAGGGCGAAATTGTCTGGACTCCCGATAGCCGCCAAACGGCCAATCTGGGCGGCACGATCCCGACGCTTGATCAGGTAAAAGGCCCTGTGCCGCTCCACGACGGCATTCTCTCGCGCGATGGCTGGTATCTCATCGACGATTCGCAGGGTTTTCTGCTCGCGAACGACTGGGTGACTCCGCGTCCGGCCGATTCGGGAACGGATTGGTATCTGTTTGGCTACGGACAGGACTATGCCGGGGCGTTTCGCGCCTTTACGACGATCGGCGGCGCCGTCCCCATGCCGCGCAAATGTGTGCTCGGATCGTGGTATTCGCGATGGTGGAAATACACAACGGAGGACTACAAGCAAATCGTCCGCGAATACGCCAAACACGATTTTCCGCTCGATATTATCGTTATGGACATGGAGTGGCACCGGAAGGGCTGGACGGGCTGGAGCTGGAACTACGATCTGCTGCCCGATCCCCCGGCCCTTTTGCGTTGGTTCCACGAACAGGGCCTGGCCGTGACGCTCAACGTCCATCCGGCCGATGGCGTTCTGCCGCACGAGACGATGTATAAGGATTTCATGCGCTACATGGGCGTGGACCCGGCCACCAGCCAGACGATCCCATTCGACGCCGGCGACCCCAAATATATGGATGCCTACTTCCGCTTCACGCATCATCCGCGCGAGGCTGAAGGGGTCGATTTCTGGTGGCTCGACTGGCAGCAGTATCCCGACGTAAAAAGCATGCCGGGACTGCGGAATCTCGCCTGGCTCAACACGCTTTATTTTGAAAACTCGATGCGCGCGGGCAAGCGCGGCCTCCAGTTCAGCCGATGGGGCGGATGGGGCGATCATCGCCATCCGATTCACTTCAGCGGCGACGCCGATACAGGCTGGACGATGCTCGGGTTCGAGGTGCCTTTCACCAGCACGGCTGCAAACGAAGGCGCCTACTTCTGGAGCCACGACATCGGCGGGCACTTCGGCGACCGCAACGAAGAGCCGTTCACGCGATGGGTGCAATTGGCGTCGGTGACGGCGGCCATGCGTCTCCACAGTAGCATCATCAAGTATCTGGACCGCCGTCCGTGGCTTTGGCCGGATTGGGCGACGGAATCCATGCGCCGTTCATTCCATCTACGTTCGCGTTTGATGCCCTACATCTACAGCGCCGTCCGCCAGACGAACGAAACCGGCCTGCCGCTCACGCGCCCGATGTATGTGCAATGGCCCGGCGTGGAAGACGCCTTCGCTGCCCCGCAGGAGTATATGTTTGGCAGCGATTTCCTGGCGGCGCCCATCGCCGCGGCCGGCAGCGGACCGGTCCGCGTGGCGGCGCTGGCGGTCTGGTTCCCAGAAGGCGAATGGCGCAACTTTTTCACGGGCGAAGCGTTCACCGGGCCGCAATGGCGCGTTGTTTGCGCGGATATCAATGAATTCCCGCTGTTTGTCCGCGCGGGCGCGCCGATCCCGATGCAGCCTTACTCGGCGCGGCCCACGACGGCAAAACTCGACCGGCTCGTGGTGCAGTTGTGGCCCGGCGCGGAAGGCAAGCGCCACTCCTTTACACTCTATGAAGACGATGGCTTCAGCCGCGACTACGAGAAGGGCGGACTCGCCAAAACGGAACTGACGTCGTTGCGCAAGGGCGGCGTTCTTGAGGTCGGCATCTCCCCCGCCAAGGGCGAATTCAAGGGCCAGCCAAGCGAACGCGCCTATGAAATCGTCGTGGGCGGAATGGAGCGCCCCAAGAGCGTAAAAGTCGATGGAAAACCAGTGGCGGATTCCGAATGGTCCGAGGCGGAACGCACTATCACTGTGCGGGTGCCAAGCCGTTCGATTCGCAAGGCGCTGGCGGTAACAGTCGAAGCGCAAATAACTGATCCTGCGTATTTTGCGTCGCGTTATCTCAAGCGGCGCTTGAATGGTATTGTGCGGGGCGTTTGGGAAGCGGAACAGGAGGAACCGACGTTGGAATCGGCCTTGGCGCTGGCGTCGGAAAAAGCGCCCGAGCTATTGCCTGGGCTGGCCGCACTGGCCGGGTTGGCCACGGTGGAAAACGAGACGCACTATCCGCAACCGGGCGTGTTGCGGCGGATGATTCGCAACGCGGATTCGACGGTCATTTCGCCCGAAGGAATTGCCCTCGTCTGGCAGCGGACGCTTTCGCCAAGCAATGGCGTGGCTCCGCTCGAAGAACGCGTCGCCGTGCCGAAGCTCTCGGGCATGATTCCCTTCGAGCCGCCCGCCTGGAAACGCCAGGACCTCGCCTTCCTGCAAAGCGCGACGGACGACCGCACGCTGACTTTCCGCGCCGGGGGGCAGGAATATGCCATTCACAAATCGCTTGGGCAAATGCACGGGCAGATCGGACAATGGCTCCTCAACGGGCCATTTCCTTTCGACCGCGCCACAAGCATTAGCGAGCAGTGTTACGAACCGGAAAAAATGCCGGTAAAGGCGCTGGCGGCGCTGACTCCGAAAAGCGGCGGCTGGGCGCCTTGGCACGCCGATGCGGACGGCGTGGTGGACTTGGGCAAGGCGATTGGCGGCGAAAACCGCATCGCCTACGCCGTTACCACAATCGACTTCGACACGCCACGCGACGCCATCTTGGGATTCCGCTCCGATGACGGGATCGAGGTCTGGCTGAACGGCAAGAAAATCCACAGCCGCCATGTTTTGCGCGGAATGAATCACGATTGGGAAGAAGTCCCGGTCGCATTCGCCAAAGGCAAAAACGTCCTGCTAGTCAAGGTTTCGCAGGCCGAATACGACTGGGCCTTCTGCGTAACCGCCCGGCAGAAGTAAGAAGGACAAGCCATAAAGCCGCTTTTGCCTGAATGCGGTTGACTCCCTTTATGCGCCCGTTCATGTTTCAAACAGGAAACAAGGACGCAGTCCGTATCGCGCCCTGAGATTCAGCAAGCTGTTCCAATTGAAGTTGGGGAGGAGCGCGGATGAATATTCCGGGCGTAACTCATTTGGATATGAGAGAGGCTTGTTTTTATCGCATGCGCTTTGCTGGTGTGACCTCGCGCCTCGCTGATTGGCCGTCACACCTCGCTGCTTGGCCTTCACGGCTTGCCGTTTGCCTTTTGGCGGCGGTGATTTTCTCGATTTTCACCCTGTTTCCCTCTTCCGGCCAGACGCAAACATCTGTTTCGCCTTCTGCATCGCCGGCGGATTCGCCCGTGCGCGCGGCGGCCGCGGAGAGAAATCGCTATTACGTCAAACCCACTGGCAGCGATTCCGACGTCGGCACGTCCTGGGGCGCGGCCTTTAAGACGCTGCTTAAGGCCGCCCAAGTTGTCCAGGCAGGCGACGAGGTGTGGGTCGCCGCAGGCACATACCAGGAAACCAACACCGTCACGATCCCTTCTGGCGTGTCGTTTTTCGGCGGATTTGCCAGCGGCGAAACGGACTTGTCCCGGCGCGATTGGACCTTGAATCCCACAAGCATTGACGGCCAAAAGTCAAGGCGGTGTGTTAACAATTACGGAATTCTTGATGGTTTTTATGTTCGGAATGGATACTCGGCAGACACTGCGGGGGGGATTTATAACTACGGCTCCGTCACTAACTGCATGGTGTATGACAACACGTCCAAAAGCGCTGGAGGCGGAATATGTTCAACTGGCTCCTCTAGTTCCGTTTCAAACTGCACAGTCCGTAGCAACAAATCCTGGGGCGCTTATTATTGTTTTGGCGGGGGTATATACTCCGCCGGCGGCTTGGTTGTTAACTGCACGCTCTGCGGCAATACAGCGTTGGGCGGAGGCGGCATATACACTCTTCAAGGTTTGGTCACCAACTGCAAAGTCTATGGCAACACCGCCCAAGACTCTGGCGGCGGCATTTATTCTTCGGCTGGTTCTGTCACCTGCTGCGAAGTATATGATAACACAGCCCCAGGCGCTGGTGGCATTGCATGCGGTTTGGGATCAATTGCCGGCTGCAAGGTATATAACAATGCAGCCTCTGGATATGAGGGCGGCATTGGTTCTTCAAGGAGTCTCGTTGCCAGCTGCGTTGTCTATGGCAACATATCCAATTTTTCGGGCGGCGGGATTCACTCGGACAACGACACCATTGCCAACTGCACGGTCTATTATAACATAGCGTCCATGGATGGTGGCGGCATTTGGAGCACTGGAATGCCATCGTCCATTACAAACTGCATCGCTTGGTCCAATGTTACGTCGGACATCGTTGCCACTACAAACAGCATTGTCTCTCACAGCTGTTTCAAAGAAGCCCGGTCCGAAACGGATAACATCGCATTGTATCCGCTGTTTGTGAATGTGTCGGGCGATGTGTCCACTTGGGATTTGCGGCTGCGGCCGGGATCGCCGTGCATCGACACGGGAACCTCCGAGGGCGCGCCCGCAACGGACATCCTGGGCGTAGTGCGGCCGCAGGGTCGGGGATTTGACATGGGGGCGTATGAATGGATGGGAATTGGAATTCCTGGCGATATTTCGGGGAATGGCGCGCTGGGTCCCGAGGATGCGACGCTGGCGGCAGCGGCGTTGCGAGGTGGCGTCGCGCTCACAACCGAACAATCCGCCAACGCCGATGCCAATCAAGACGGCGTCTTCGACATCGCGGACTTGATTTGGATTCAGGCGGCTATTGCCAAGTAGAGGGATCAAGAAGAAGGAAGAATTTTACCACGAAAGGCACAAAAAGAACGAAAAAGCAAACTGGCCTATCGAAGACGAAATGCAACAATCATGGGATTGCAGGCTAGGCAAGTCGAGGAGGCGCCATGATGTTGCTCGGAACCGCAAGGCCAGGATCAGATTCAGGCAAAGGAGAGGGAGCAATGAGGATTCGGGAAAAGCGCACGAGAGGAAATTGGGCCACTTTTGCGGGGAAAATGCTTGTTTTGGCGGCGGTCATGTCGGCGGCTATCGCCGCCGCGCCTGCCGCAATGGCCAAGCCAAGCCGAATTCCTATGTCATCCGGGTATGTGGAAAAAGTGGGACAGATAGGCGGCCAATGCGACGCAGTGGCAGTCGAAGGAAGTTTGGCCTTCATAGGCGAGGGGTATAGACTGACTGTTCTGGACGTTTCAAATCCGCTTGCGCCCAAGGTTAAAGGCCGGGTTGAAATTCCCACGGTCGCTATTGACATTGCTGTGTCGGGCACGTTCGCATATGTTGCGGGCAGTGACGACGGTCTTCTGATCATTGACATTTCGAATCCGGCATCGCCAGTTCTGTGCGGCACATTCAACACGCGGGGATGGGCGATGGATGTGGCCGTATCGGGCACACTTGCCTTTGTGGCAGATACATCTTACGGTCTTGAAATCATCGACGTGTCCGATCCCTCCTCGCCGACCTTGCACTGTTCATTCGACACACCAGGAGAAGCTCTGGGCGTGGCAGTGTCGGGTGCGCTTGCTTATGTGACCGATGGGAGCCGTCTTCAGATTATTGATGTTTCGAATCCTGCATTGCCGGTTCTGCGTGGCTCATGGTATACGTCGGGATGGGTAATTGACATCGCGCTGTCGGGCACGCTTGCCTATATGGCGGATGGCCGTGATGGTCTTTCTATTGTGGACGTTTCGAATCCGGCGTCGCCTGTTTTTTGCAGTTCATTCGACTTACCGGACTATACCGAAAGCGTGGCGGTGTCGGGCACGATTGCATACATGGCAGCAACCGAAAGCGGCCTTCAAATCATTGACGTTTCGAATCCTGCGGCGCCGGTTCGGCGCGGCTCGTTTAAAACGGAACATGCCTATAGCGTAGCGATGTCGGGAACGCTCGCCTATGTGGCGGATGTGTATTACGGTCTATATATCATCGACGTTGCGAATCCTGCGTCGCCGGTTCAGCATGGCAGGTTCGACACATTGGCCGATGTCAAGAACGTGACAGTGTCGGACCCATTCGCCTATGTGACGAATGGGTATAGCGGTATTCATATCATAGACGTCTCGAATCCCTCCTCGCCAATTTTGCGCGGCTCGTTCGACACACCGGGTTATGCTGAGGATGTGGTAGTATCGGGCACGCTCGCCTATGTGGCCGATTCCGGCTATGGAAGCGGCCTTCAAATCATCGACGTTTCGAATCCCTCCTCGCCAACTCTGCGCGGCTCGTGTAATTCGCCGACTAGCGCCTATAGCGTGGCGGTATCGGACAAGTTCGCCTATGTGACGGATTTTGGCCAGGGTCTTAGGATCATTGACATCTCAAATCCTGCGTCGCCGGTTTTGCGTGGATTTTGCCGCACGCCGGGACATCCAATTAAGCAGAGAAGTGCGTTGGATGTTAAGGTGGTGGGCACACTCGCCTATGTGGCGAACGGATATGGCGGTTTTCAGATCATTGACGTCTCGAATCCTGACTCGCCGGTTCTGCGCGGATCGTTCATGGCTCAGACTATATTTGATTGTCCCGAAGACGTTGCAGTGGAGGGCAAGTTCGCTTATATTGCGGATGGCCCTGGCGGTTTTTTGGTGGTGGATATCTCGGATCCCGCGACGCCGGTCCTGTGCGGCGACACGGGCTTGGGGGCAAACGCCAAAGGCATTGCGGTGTCGAACAATCTGGCCTTTGTGGCAACAGAAGATGGAAGTCTTGCGATCATTGACATATCGAATCCCGCCTCTCCGGTTATGCAGTGCTGGGACTACACGCCAAGACGTGCCAATGGCGTGGCGCTGTCGGGAAATCTCGTCTATATTGCGGATAATTATGGCGGGCTTTCCATACTTCGCCATGTGAGAGATGACGTGCCTTCGCCAACTCCCACGCCCACCGGGCGGACTCCTGGTGATATTTCCCGCAATGGCGCGGTGGGACCCGAGGATGCGGCGCTGGCGATCGCGGCGTTGCGAGGTGGCGTCGCGCTCACAAGCGAACAGTCCGCAAACGCCGACGCCAATCAGGATGGCGTCTTCGATATTGCCGATCTGATCTGGATTCAGGCGTCCATTGCCAAGTAGAGGGATCAGGAAGAAGAAGGATTTTTACCACGAAAGGTGCGAAAAGAACGAAAAAAGAGAATTCCACATGAAACTTATTTCGCCCGTCGGGCGAAACAGGTTCTGAATGGATTCAGAATCCTCTTTTTCTTTCGTTGTTTTCGTGTTTTTCGCGGTTAAAATACTCCTGTTCTGAGATCATTTCACCAGGCGGGCGATTTGGCGGAATGCTTCGCCTTCGGCAATGCGCGTCCACTCGAACAATGCCATTTCTGTCGATGTGATTGTGATTCCAGCCTGGCGCATGCGGTCGAGGGCGATGGCGCGGTTCCCGGCCGTACGCGACGACACCGCATCGGCGGCGACGTGCACCTCGACGCCCGCCTCCTTCAGTTCCATCGCCGTCTGAAACACGCAAACGTGCGTTTCTATCCCCACCAGCAGCGCTTGAGAACGGCCAAGCGCCCGAAATGCGCTCATAAACTCTGGATTCCCGCAGCAACTGAATGTTTTCTTCGGCAGGGGGCTTGCATCGCCGCCCAGCGCTTCGATCAGTTCGGGAATGGTCGAGCCAAGTTTGTCGGGCACTTGTTCATTGCAGATCACAGGAACGCCGAGCGCCTTTGCCCCGCGCACCAGCATGACCAGGTTGCGATAAAGCTGTTCCTGATCCTGCATCAGGGTGGCGAGCTTTCCCTGGACGTCAATTATCACCAGAACGGATTGATCAGCTTGCAACATGATATAGTTCCCTGAATGAAGTGATGAATTTTTGGCTTGGAACCAATCCGAAAACCTTGAAGAGAATCTTGGACGGGACGTCCAAGCCACCTGAAATCTCGGGCAAGATGCCCAAGCCACCGGTGGTTTTTGATAGGTTCTATACCCTATCCCCGAATATGCCCTTTCTCCCCCGCCGCCTCGGATGGCATCGTGTCGGGATGGACGGATTCGGCTCAACCGGAATTCCCTGAATGGCTCTGGCGGCGCGGGCCGAGAATTCTCTCGAATCCCAGGCGCGCGGATGGCCTTGCCAGTCCAGAGGCCGGATGCGACAAGTTTGAAGGCGGGGCGAAGATGCTTTTGCGTGTTTCCGCAAGACACTTCTTCGAAATACAGGCGAAATTGCAGGAGACGGTGCGGAGCCTGGCGATCCCAGCGATCCCGGCGATCCCGGCGAACCCAAGGCGGCAAAGACGACAGCATGGCAGAGCGCATTGAACATCTCCAAAGTGGCAGGTCGCTTTCCGCGCGTCTGGCCAGTGAGATGCATCTGAATTGGCTTTTGCGCCGCCAGACGATCGTAATCGCATGGGTGGCGCTGGCGGTGGCGGCCGTCCTGCCGCGCAACGGAACAGGGATTTCGCTTTGCACCTTCTACCGCGTGACGCAACTGCCGTGTCCGGGCTGCGGAATGACACGGAGCCTGATCGCCTTCGCTCATTGCCGATTTCATGAATCGTATCTGTTTCACCCATTCGGGATTCCGCTTGGGCTGGGCTGTGCGGTGGTTGCCAGCGCCGTTTTTTGGCCCGAACGGGCGCGCCGACGGGTCTCGAATTGGCTTGAAAGCCATAAACGTCTCAGCGCCGTCTTTTTTGGCCTGGGGGTTGGCGGATGGTTTGCCTACGGCCTGGTCCGCTTGTGGCTTGTCGCCCTGGGTTACTGGAAATTCCCTGGGTAAGATTTTTGAAATGCGGCAATTTGCGCTTTGCGCGGGCAAATTCTCCGCCTTTGGCATTGACTCTCCCGCTCCCTGCCCGATCATGTTTTCGAGCCTATTGGGCGCGGCGGTGCATGGCCAGCCATCGGGGGAAGATTTCCCCGCTCCGCCTTGACCCCGCGCAATGGGCGGCGCCACCCATCAGGTCCCATGGAATCGACCGGCAACGATCGAGGAATGACCATGATTCACAGCAGGATCCACAGCGAAGCGGTTATGCCAAGGGTTGCAGATATTCAGAGGGTTTCTCCAGGGGGCGGGCGCCATGCGCGTTCGGCAATCCGCTCGCGGATGCGTTCATCCCTGCTGTATTCGAGCATGTGCCTGGCGCTTGCCGGGGTTTTGCTCGTTCTCGCGCAATCGGCCGCCAGCGCTTTTGTGATCGAACCGCTCAAGGGCGGCATCGTGGCGGTTACACTGACGGTTACGGCGGACACGGTCGAGGCGGCGCAGCAAGAGGCCATTCTCGAAGCGGTTCGCGCCAATATCGGGCGCACGTTCTGGGGCAGCGATTTGATCGTGGCGCGCGATCTTCTCACGAGCTATATTGAAAAATCCGGCGGAAAGTTCATCACCGCGATCGACACGTTGAAAACCGACTTTGTCGAAGGCAAACCCAAACTCGAGTTGCGCGTTTTTGTGGATTACAACGCGCTGGAGAAAGACCTGAAGGAAAAGCGTTTTGTCTATACGCCTCGCGTCCGGCCTTATTTCGCGGTATTTCTGGCCGAGAAACTGGGAGAGGAATACGCCAAATACACCACGGGGCGTTCGGCCGTTACCGCGGCATTCCAGGATCGCAATCTGCGCCCGTATGAAGGCATTCTCGACACGCCTCCATCGAATAACGACGTGGCCTCCGACCCGATTCTCCTCGAAGATGCGTTGATCGCTTGCGAAAAACGAGGGATCGAACTCCTGATTTCCGGTTCGACCAGCACGAAACGCGATGTGGTGAAAGATATTTATTACGACACGTTTTTCTTCTACACGACCGACATACAAGCGGTGATGGTCCGCGTGGACACGCGCGAGGAACTGGCCCGCGTGAAGGCGCGCGGTTCGGCCGCGGACCGAGATGAGCAGCAAGCCATCGATCTTTCGATTCGGCGCGCCGCCACGCTTGCCGTCAACCAAATGGCGGATAAATTTGAAGATGTATGGGGCTATATGGTTCTCGACAAGGCGGACTACCGAATTCTTCTGACGGGAATCACGCCCAAGACCTTGACGCTGGTAAAGAACTCGATTGCGGGCATCAGCCGCGACACCAAGGTCTTCCTGCGCCAGCAATACGACCGCTCGGCCGTGCTTGCGGTTGTGTATCCAGGCAGCCGTGAAGACCTGGTAAAGGCCATTTCCACGACCAAATATCCCACGCTGGGCATAATCCCCGCTCCCATTTTGCAGGGCCGTTTGGAAGGCAGCGCACGCACGACACTTGCCGGTAAATACGATGTGGTGAAATCCGCCGGCCTGCCCGCCGACTCGGGGCGCAAAGATATTTATTCATACCGTTACGAAACAACAATGAAGTTGAGAATGGTTAATTTGAAGTCCGGCCTGCCTGTGGCGGAGATAACCGGACGCGGTGAAGCCTCGGACCTCAACGAATCCAATGCGTTGATTGCCAGTTGGCGCCAGGCCCTTATTCAGGCGATGGCTGACCTTACCAAGGCATTTCCGAAGGATTATGTGGGTCTGAACCTTGAGGAAGCCGTCTATACAACTAAAATGGCCAAGGCGCAGCGCCCGCAGGCGGCTCAGTTCGTTCGAGACCTTGAACTGGAATCTCCTCTGTCCAGCGTCAGCCAGGAATCCGCGGAGGGGGGAGTGCAGGTTATACAGAAATTCCAGGTGCGCGGCGGGGATGCCTCTTCGAATTTGCTTGGCAAGGACCCTCTCCTGCCAGACACCGGATTTGTAACGTCGCCCCAGCGCCGATGGCTGGAAATTCAGGTGGGTGAATAGGCAGAGGGAGCGCGGACACGGACGACGGCTTTAGCAATGCGCGAAGCCCGCTTTCTCGAAGAATCAATGACTTTGTTCATGGCGAATCCAAATTGGGAATGTGAAAGAAAATCCGGAAAACGCCGGATTTCGCTTTTCGCAATCCAGATTGCACAGCATGATCTTTTTTCCACCTCAAGGACGGAAGGATAGAATCTCGTGAGAATTTATCAGGGAACTGCAAGGCATTGTTTCGTTGTGCTGGCGCTTCTTCTTGCTATGCCGGCAATGGGCGCGCCTGCGGCGGCGAAACCCGAGGCGCCCGCCAATCAGCCGGATGTGGCCTCGGGCGCGGCGGCCACGGCAGGAACCGTGGAATCGCGTCTGTCCGCAAGCGGTTTGAGCGCCAAGGATATTGCCACAACATTTGCCTTTGAGATGAATCCCGCAAGCATCCGCCTCATCTCGCTGCGCGAAGTGATTCTCGAAACTCTGGCAAATAACCTCGACTTGCAGATAACGCGCCTGGATCGTGCTGTTGCGGATGACGAAATTCAGATTCAAATGGGAATCTACGATCCAATGCTTTCGGCGCAGGTGAGCCGCACGCGCATTGATCAGCAAAATTCCAACCAGCCCGTCAGCGTCGGAGGATTCACAATCTCTGATATAACCCAGCGAAACACGGATCTGTTTCAGACAGGCATTTCTCAATTAACGCCTCTGGGAAGCGTTTTCGAGCTTTCGCTGCAAGAATCGAACACGCAGGTCATGGATGCATCGCGAAGCGGCGTGCTGAATCCCTTTATCGAGCAACGGGCAACTCTGGGCGCGCGCCAGCCGCTCTTGAAGAATTTTGGCCCGCTTGTGACCGATGCTGGCATTCGCATATCAAAACTGGAACGGGAAGCGGCGCGGCAAAACCTGATGGCGGAAATCAACAAGCGCGTGTCTGAGGTGATGAGCGCTTACTGGGACTTGGTTTTTGCGGTGGAAAACCTCAGCGTGAATCAGATTTTCCTCAAACAGGCGCGCGATCTTTTGCGAATCAACACGATTAAATATGACACTGGGGTTCTTTCGATCACCGACGTGCTTCAGGCCAAGGCGCAGGTGGCGGCCGGCGAAGTGCAGGTTACAGAAGCGCAATCGACCATCATCGCTGCCCAGGATCGTTTGAAGCAGCTGATGAACCTGGAACGCAGCCGCACAGAATGGAACCGCCCAATTATTCCGGAGGACTTGGCGCGCTTCGCCGAAATGGAAGCCGCGGACGAGAGTGTCATCGAGGAAGCGCTCGAACGCCGTCCGGAGGTTTTGGCCTTCCGGGAATACCTGAAAATCGCGCAGTTGAACCGCGATGTTACGCACCATCAGAAACTTCCCGAATTGAATCTATTTGGCGAATTTGGCGTAAGCGGCGCGGGGGAATCGTCCGGACAAGCCAATGATGTGGTTCGGGATTATGAATACAATAACTATGGCGTGGGACTGGAATTCAAATACCCCATTCTCAATCGCAAGGCGCGTTTTGAATACGAAAAGGCGCTAAAATCGCTGCAAAAAACCGAAAAGCAGCTGGAAAACCTGGAATTGGGCATTACGCTTGAATCGCGGACGGCGCTGCGGCAACTGCGAACCAATCGCAAGCAGATCGACGCCAATCGCACTGCCGTCGAGAGCGAAGAGGCAAAACTCAATTCAGAGTTGAAGCGGTTCGATGTTGGCATGGCCACAAGTTTTGAGGTGCTGACATTCCAAAAAGACCTGGCCAATGCGCGCGTCGGATACATTAGTTCGGTGGTCAATTACAACAAATCGCGCATCGAGTTGGAACGCGTAAGGGCGCGCATCCCTGAAGTTCTTGAGGGCATGGGAATTCCGCTGGTGCTGGACCCTGCGCCGCCTTCACCCGCGCAAGCCCCGGACGCGAAACAGAATCCATCCGCGCAGAAAACGCCGGCCAATTCCGGCAAATAATGCGCACAACAACAAATCCGCTTCTGGCGCCTGGCCGGATGGAAGGCAAAGAATGCCGGCCTGTCTGCCACTCAATGCGTCTGTCTGGAATCGCCGCCTCTTGACCGTCCGCCGCGCCTCCGCCCCCTAGACCATTGAGACAAAGGGAGTATCATGGCAATCCTCCGGATTCATATTTACGGAGATCCTATCTTGCGCGAGAAGGCTGCGACTGTCGCCGCGGTGGATGACGGCGTCCGGGAACTAATCGCCGACATGACGGAAACAATGTATGCGGCGGGCGGCGTAGGGCTGGCGGCAACTCAAGTGGGGATTCTGAAGCGTCTGTTCATCGCCGATGTCGCCCAAGTGGAAAAGCCGGACAAAGACAGCACCCCCAAGACAAGAAGCGCCAGGAATCCGCAGCGAAGGCAGTTGTTGGTTTTCATCAACCCAGAAATCCTATCGTCGGGCACGAAGGATTGTTCCTATACCGAAGGATGCCTGAGTCTGCCCGGAATAGATGGCGAAGTATATCGTCCGGACAGCATTCGAGTTCGCTATCAGGACGTGGAAGGCGCGGCGCACGAAATCGACGCTTCCGGGTATTTGGCGCGCGTGATCCAGCACGAAATGGACCATCTGGACGGTGTGCTGTTCATAGACCGCATGGCTCCGGGGCTTCGCCGCAAACTGGCCGGAGAGTTGGCGCGGATGCGGGAAATGGCCGCGCAAAACCCGGACGGAATCAGCGCCGAACAGACCAAGTCCATGCTGCGGGGAGAAGGCTGAGCCGCCGCTGAATATCTGTTGCTGTGTCGCAGAAATGGGACCTATGGGACGAATGGGACCTATAGGACCCATGGGACATTGGGGATATTCGCCGAGTTCGTGCCCTTCGCGGAGAAAATGTTTTTCATAGAATTATTCGGATTTTTACGGATCGGTGTCGAACAAATCCGCCGGAGAAGAGGATTTTTGAACAGATCGCGCGGCGAATTCCTTGCGCGCCCGCCCGATCAACCGCTCCAGGCTTTCCGCGTTTATCCTCTCAGGCAGCATGATAGCGCCGGAAGCGCGCAAAGTGGCGTTCCCCGCAGCGGAGGGCGGAATAGGCGGGACAAATCGCAGGGCGAAAACCGGCCCTCCACGCCGCTTCATCGCGCGAATGACATAAGCCGTTCCGCTCCGCAGCGGCGTTTCGATAACGAGCACCACATCCGCGAGCGCGGCCACCAGCGCATTGCGGCGCAAGGGCGAATGGCGCGAAGCGGATTCCTCGGGATCAAGCGGCGAAATGAAGAAATGATTTTGCGGGCGGAGACTGGCTTCGATTTCCTCAGGCGCGCGGTATTGGGCAAGCCCTTGCGCGGGAATCAGAATCGTTGAGCCGCCCGATTCCAACGCCCCGCGATGACATGCTAGATCAATGCCGTGCGCGGCTCCGCTGAGGACTGTGGCGCCCGCGCGGGAAATAGCCGCCGCCCATTGGCGAGCCGCATCCAATCCGCGCGGGCTGGGACGCCGCGTGCCAATCATGGCCACAAGAGGGGTGTCGAGTAGATCGATGCGTCCTCCGCGCGTCCACAATGCTGGCATTTTGCCCCGCCAGCGCGCCGCGAGAAACGAAGGGGCGTCTTTCGGTTCAATCCGCGTCAGGCCGCAATAAGGAACCTGGTTCAAGAATCATCTCCAGGATGTCCGAATCCTGCCGCCACGCCGCTCTCCCCCCTATCCGATGTCGCGCGGCTCCAGACCGCCCAATTCGGCCCATTGAGGCGCCAGCGCGCTTACCGGCCCCGGCGCGGCAGCGGGCTGCCCAGAGCGTTCTTCATCGCGCAAACGCCGCTGTTCTTCCTCGAATTGGCGGCGTTCCTCGATTTTTTTCTGCTCCAGCGTGTCTTCCGGCTCAAGTTGATGTTCCCAGGCAAAGGTTTTGTGCTCCCAGCGCAGATTGGCGCCGTCGCAACTGAAAACCGTGTATCCAGGCTCGAATCCAAGCCAGTTGCCCCCCCACCACGCGGCGCTGGCGGCGGCGCTCGTCAGGTAATGGACGCCGTCAAACGCAAACTCCTCGATCATGTGCGAGTGGCCCTGGAGCAATGCCTTGCAACCGTGGCGTTCGAGGATCAGACGCAGGTCTTTTGTGTCGCGCAAGACCATGCCCGGCGACATCGCTTTCATATCCGCGTCGCCGTTTATGGTGCCGATATTGCAGAAGGCCGCCACATGCGTCACGGCCACGGAAGGCCGTCCGCTGGCGCGCCCGAGATCGCGCGCGAGCCAGCGCAATTGCTCCTCGCCGAGTTTTACTTCATAGGATGGCCCTTTTTCCGTTGCGACCTGGAACATGCTGTCGAGCACAACAAAGTGCCAGCCTTCGAAATCGAAACTGTAATAGGGCGCTTTCATGCCCATGGCGTCCATAAAGAGTTTCGGGCCGATGTCTGGATCGTCCGGCGTGGTTTTGCGGCGCGAGGAAAGCCCGAATTTATCGTGGTTTCCGAAGCAGGCATAATATGGCATGTCGAGTTGGTTCGATATTGTGCGGACAATTTCCAGTTGGTCGAGATATTCCTCTTTGGGCGTGTAGTTGCCGTCGAAGACCATGTCGCCGCCCATGAGCGCGAAGGCCGGTTTTGGCTTCAGCGCGTTGATCGATTCGATGCAGCGCGCATAGCCTTCGTTGCCTTTGCGTTTGCGGCGGACGTGCGAATCTGTGATATGCACAAAGGTGAATTTCCCCCCACCTCTCGAATCGCGCGGCGCATCGAGGAATTCGCCGTCGCCAAACGCAATGCGCGAACATCCCGCCGCGCCAAGCAACGCCGCTCCCCCGGCCGCCACAGTGGTTCGCAAAAAGTCCCGCCGTTTGATTTCGGTCATGATTCCAAGCCTCCAGCGATGAAAAGTCTTGTGTATATATCCTGTTTATATGCCTTTGCGCCCGCGCTCGGAGATGGCAGGCTGATTCCGCCGCATCTCTCGTGCGATTCGTGTTGTATCTCCAGCCGCGCGCCGGACGCAACCGATTACGCCAATGCCCTCCGAAGAAGCACAAAAACGCCGCAATCCAAACGAAACCATCCCGCGCGAAATCAGGAACGCGGGAAATACCTATGCGAAGAAATTGTTTTTGAAGATTATGGCGCTGGTGGACGGAATCGAACCGCCGACATCCCGCTTACAAGGCGGATGCTCTGCCTGCTGAGCTACACCAGCCCGCGATGTGAACACGCGCGCGCAATCGAGCGCGCGGGCCAATTCCGCGCGGCGCGCGCGCGAACACGGCCCGCACATTTGTGGAATTGCCGCCAAACGTCAACGAAAAATCACGGAAACGGGCCGCGATTCAAGAAAATGCATGGAAGTGCGACGAGCTGTGGTAAAAAAGAATAACCACAAAGGCGCGAGGGCACAAAGGAGAATACTCCCGACTTGCGGGGAATTTTCATTCCTTCGTGCCTTGGTGGCTTTGTGGTATTCTCTTTTCTTCGAGGCGCTGGTCTTTTTCCGACAAGACGCTTAGCGTGCTTTGCCCTGGTTGGCGACGGCTTCGGCGGCCTTTTTGATCGCCTCCGAATCGCCCAAGTAATAGTTGCGGATCGGTTTCAGATTGTCCTCGAGTTCATAGACGAGCGGAATGCCGGTCGGGATATTGAGCTCGACGATGTCTTTTTCGCTGATGTTGTCGAGGTATTTTACGAGGGCGCGCAGGCTGTTTCCGTGCGCGACAACCAGGACGCGTTTTCCCGCTTTCACTTGCGGCGCAATCGTATCGAGCCAGTAGGGCACAAACCGCGCGACAGTTTCCTTGAGGCTTTCGGTGAGCGGGATTTCGGCTTGTGTAAGACCGGCATAGCGGCGGTCGCGCGCGGGAGAACGTTCATCGCCCGGTTCGAGCGCGGGAGGCGGGGTCGAATAGGAACGCCGCCAGATTTTGACCTGATCCTCGCCGTATTTCTTGGCCGTTTCCGCTTTGTTCAGGCCCTGGAGCGCGCCATAGTGGCGTTCGTTCAGGCGCCAGTGGCGCACGACGGGCAGCCACATCTGGTCGAGTTCGTCGAGCGCGATCCACATGCTGCGAATGGCGCGCTTGAGCACCGATGTATAGACAATATCAAACTCGAAGCCTTCTTTTTTAAGCGTGCGGCCCGCAAGCGCGGCTTCTTCGCGTCCCTGCGCCGTCAGATCGACGTCGGTCCAACCCGTAAAGCGATTTTCCAGATTCCAAGTGCTTTGTCCGTGGCGAATCAATACCAGGCGATGCATTATAAAATCCTCCTAAGTGCGTATTGGTTTCAATCCATGCCCCCGCGCAAAGGGGTGGCGGCGGCTGCGCGCCTCCTTCCCTCTTGCCTCGCGCGCGAAGCGGGAATAAGGAATTCAGGACAGGGGTGCAAGACCATTTCGCCCGCCGCGCGAAAAACTCGGTTGTTTTTTATCAAGCCGCGGCGCGCGGATTGCCAATTCACAAAGAGGAATATGCGGAATTATCCGCGGATATGGGGCCAAAAAAACTGTGCGTTGGAAGTCGATGGCCTATCCAGTCCACTGCGTGAATCGCTGCAACTCTGTTCTGCATTCCCAGAAAATTCCTTTTCAAGGAGCCTGAATCCCCATGAGCAATTCTCAATCCGCCCCCAAACCGGCTCGTCCGCCGCGGGTGGAATCCATCGACGCCTTTCGCGGATTCACCATCCTCGGCATGATTCTTGTCATCCAGGTGTCGGGCTACCGCCATTTGCCGCTTACCTTCCCCCACTGGGGCAGCGCGCCTGTTTCGACCTTCAAGCACGCGGGCGAGGATGGCGAACCGGAGGAATGGGCGTTTTGGGAAGGGACGGGCGAAAACCCTTCAACGATCTATCGGCAGGCGGAGGTGATGGAACGCCTCGACAATGGCCGCTACAAAGTGGCGCTCAAGGACGACAAGGACCGCACGGTTCAGGTTTATGAGGATGCGAAAATCCGCCATGCGGTTCCGCTCAAGGCCGGGGCGAAGATCATCGCGGTGTTCGATAAAAAGGACATGGCGGCGGCGCCAAAATTCCAGGGAATCGGCAATGGATGCACTTTCACGGATTGGGTGGCGCCGTTCTTTGTGTTCATCGTGGGGATGTGCATTCCGCTCAGCCGCGGACGGCGCGGCGGAGAGTGGTGGCGGCATGTCGGATCGCGCACGATTCTGCTCATATTGGCGGGCGTGATCTACATCTCGCTGATATTGAAATTATCTTATTGGTGGGGCATTTTGCAGGCGATCGGCATTGCGTATTTTATGGGCGCGGCCTCGATGTTCCTGCCGCCGATGGCTCGCTGGGGCGCAGTGGCCGTGCTGGGCGCAATTCACGCCTTCATGTCGTGGCATTTTCCGTGGTGGACGTCGATTGGCGATCCGGCGAAAGGATTCCTTACGATCTTGAATCCAACCGGCGACGCACTGCGCCCGCTAACGGTTCACTGCACGCCGTGGGGATCGATCTCTTATGGCCTGACGACGATCATCGGCACACTGCTTGGCGAGGCCATCGTCACTCGCGACCGCATCAAAATAACGCGCCAAAGTTTGCTCGTTGGCGCGATTGGCTGCGTGGCGGGGTTGCTGCTGCATTACTTCCAGGCCCCAATGAATAAGGATGTGGTGTCGGTGTCCTACTCGATTTTCACGGCGGGGCTGGGGGCGTTTTGCTTCCTGGCGTTTTATTACCTGATGGACGTGTGGGGATATAAGGCCTGGGCGTGGCCGCTGACGGTTTTCGGCGCGAATGCGCTGCTTGCCTACTTTATGCAGCCCGTGGTGCGGATTTTCTTGACGGCGTGCGGACTCCACGCCTTTTTCACAAGCAAACCGCCGGACCTTGGGCTGCCGATGGCGCTTTTTGCCAAAGTCGGCTGGACGGCCATGTTCTGGGGCCTGCTGTGGACCTTTATCCTGTGGCTCGTCACGCTCTTCTGCAATAAGCGCAATATCTACTGGAAGTTGTAATCGAATGGAATGCGGTCCGCATATAAATGCAAAGGCACAAAGCCACAAGGAAAGCCTTTGTGTCTTTGTGCCTTTGTGATATTTTTTTAGTTAAGCAGAACGGCAGGCCTAGATCACATCCGCCAGGTTGCTGCTGGGGAAGCCGAAGGTCTCGGCGACTTGCGGGAAGACGATTTTGCCATTTACCATATTGACACCGCGGCGGATGGCAGAGTCTTCCTTGGCGACGCGCGGCCAGCCCAAAGTGGCGATTTTCACCGCGAAGGGCAGGGTGGCGTTTGTCAGGGCGAACGTGCTCGTCCGGCTCACGGCGCCCGGCATGTTCGTTACGCAATAGTGAATGATGCCCTCTTCTTCATAGACAGGCTTCGAATGCGAGGTGGGACGCGAGGTCTCGAAGCATCCGCCCTGGTCGATGGCCACGTCCACCAAAACGGCCTTGGGCTTCATGATCTTGAGCATTTCGCGCGTGACGACGTTCGGCGCTTTGGCCCCTACTACCAGCACCGCGCCGACCACGAGGTCCGCCGTGGGCAAAATCCGCCGAATGTTGTAGTCGGACGAGAACAGCGTCGTGCAATTGTGCGGAAGGATGGAATCGAGATAGCGAAGGCGCTGAATATCGATGTCCATCACCGTGACGCGCGCTCCCATGCCCGCTGCCGTAATCGCCGCGTTGTAGCCGACGATTCCGCCGCCAATAACAACCACATGCGCCGATTCAACGCCGGGCACGCCACCGAGCAGGACGCCGCGCCCTCCGTGGGGCGCTTCGAGGTAGTTGGCGCCGTGCTGAATCGAAAGGCGTCCGGCGATTTCGCTCATGGGCGTCAGGAGCACGTTATGGCCGGCGTCTGTCTCGACGGTTTCATAGGCGATGCAGATCGCGCCTGACTTCATCATCGCCTCGGTGAGGGCTTTGCTTGAAGCGAAGTGGAAATATGTGAATAGAATCTGGCCGCGGCGAATGTGAGGCCATTCGCTCTCCAGAGGTTCCTTGACCTTGAGTATCAGGTCGGCTTTCTTCCAGACTTCCTCGGCGTTGGGGAGAATTTCCGCGCCTTCGCCAGCGTAGTCCTTGTCAAAAAACCCCGCTCCGACGCCCGCTCCCTGCTGCACGAGAATCTTGTGCCCATATTTTGCCAATTGCTTCACGCCCCCGGGCACTAACGCCACCCGATATTCATGGTCTTTGATTTCTTTTGGAACCCCGATGATCATTTTTGTATCCTCCGCGACACAGTATTCATCTTCCATTCCTTGCGAGCGAACCCCAAAATTGTGGGCTTGCGCTGCCGCATCGGCTGACATGCATAGCAAAGGCGGTTTCCGAATGCAACTGAAGGCGTATAGGGGAGCAAAAATATGAGCATACGCATTTTGGCGGGATGCCGCCGCGGGGCGCTCCTGGCCGCGCCTCCGGGCGAGTCCACAAGGCCGCTTTTGACGCGCGTTCGCCAGGCGCTTTTCGATGTTTTGGGCGAGCGGACGCCGGATTCGCGCGTTCTGGACCTTTTCGCCGGGAGCGGCGCGGTGGGCATCGAGGCGTTGAGCCGGGGGGCGCGGTGGGCCACATTTGTGGATCAGGGGCCTGCGGCTATCGAGACAATCCGGCGCAATCTGGCCAAGGTGCGTTTCGAGGATCGCGCCCGAACCGTGCGTGCCACGCTGCCTGGGGCGATTGAGGCGCTGCCCGTCCCGCCGGATATGGAGCGCTATGACCTGGTTTTTGTCATGCCGCCCTTTGGTGAGGCGTTGCTGGGACCGGCCCTGGAACGTTTGGCGGCGGCGCGCGATCTCATTGCTCCGGGCGCCTGTATTGTGGGGCAGCTTGAGCGCAATGAGCCAGTGCCCACTCTGCCACCATCGGCCTCGCTGGCGCTCGTGGAAGAACGCCTCTATGGCGTCAATCGGCTGCTATTCTGGCTGGCGCGAAAAGGCAAGCCGCGCTGAACCTGGAAGCAAATTCAGTCTTCGGTTCGAGCCTGCCGACGCGAATCTGTTGGTTTAAGTCTATCGGTTCAAGTCTATTGATTCGAGGCATCTGCCACGATTCTTGCTGAATCGGCGGGCGAAACCGTCTTCAGTTCTTTGGCAAATTCGCGCAACCGTTCGCCAAATGCGACCGCCATTTCTTCGGAGAACTGCGCGCCCATCTTCCCGCCGTAATATACACCAACAAAGCGCTTGGCGGTCTTGATTTCGTAGGTGCGCGAGAGAACTTCTTTGCCTTCGGGTCCCTGCCGCGCCTGCAATTCCAGCTCCATTGCCAAGCGGTTTCGGGAATTCGGAACCCCGAAGAGCGAAATCAGGTTCGAGAGTGGCAGCGTGATCCCATAGGTCAGGCGGGTGCGCTGAATGATAATCGAGCGAACCTTCGCGGTGACGACGATTTGGCCGGGCGAGGGGGTCGAATAATGGCGCGTTGTGGCGCGCACCAGGATGTGGCGTCCTGGAACCAGCGCCGTGCATGCGCCGTTCTCCATGCTGAAAAGGATGTCGCGTGCGTCATCTTCCTGCGCATTGCCGCCGCCGAGCGACCGCTGACGCACTTTCATCCCCAGCCCTGAGCCGGAGTATTCGGAAATCCGGCTGCAACTGCCCCCGCTGCAAAGCGCATCTTCCAAAGATGCATTCAGGGCGTTCTCAAGATTGGAAGAGGCGGATCCCGTGCGGAATTGATGCTGTCCATCCAGGCCCGGCAACTCGATGGCAATGCGGCTTTCGCCCAGTTCTTCAGCGAAAATCCGCCGGGCCAGAAGCGTCGAACGCAACGAGAAGGCGCCGGCGCGCGCATCCCACAGCGCGCTAGCGCAATCCGCCCGCGAAGGCGTTTGCGAAACGATTTCCCATTTCAAGGCGCTTAGCAGGGCTTCGCGCACCGGGCCAGCGATGTCCACGCTGGATTTGGGCCGTAGTCCCTCGGGAAGGCGTTCGAGCGGAAATTTGACGCGCTGGCTTTCCTGGGTGGGGACCCCGGTAAAAGAAAAAGGAAATGCTTGTTCGTGCGCCTGCCGGACCGGCACCTCGGTCGTATAATAAGGCACAAGCGGGAGCGCGCCCCACCAGGAAAAATAAGAGTCTTCATCCGATGATTCCACGGGTGGCACGGTGAAAAGACGCAGCGTGATGGGCGGTGTGGTTTCGCGCGTGAATGTGCATACCTTCGCGGGGGCATCTTCCGCCGTAGGCGCAGTGGCTATGGCGATTTTGCCAGCCTGGTTTTCGAGGCAGTTCTTCTCTCCGGTCCCCGGTCCCCAGAAGGGAGAGGTGACAGCCAGCGTATCGCCACATGCTCCGAGCAATCCGCCTGCCAGCGCTCCAATGGCGGTGCATCCGCTAAGAAACATCGCATTGGCCACGAGAGCAATGGCGGCCCCAAAAACAAACGCTCGCCCAGAGGAAAGGCTTAGTTTATTGCCCTCGCGGGGCGCCTGATTGAATGGATTGTCCTTCGTGCTGTTTGCACGGCCATGCGTTGCGCGTTTCATATTTGATCCGCCTTGTTTGGGTTTGCCGGGAAAGCGCGCAGGCCAATCTCTATGCGGAAGTTCGGATTCGCCGCCTTCGCCCACCGCGCGCAATGATTTTGGGATGCGGCAGGCATGGCAAGGGGCATTTGCGCCGCAGACAGGATGGAGGCGCTGGAAATGACTCAAGGAAGCGGCCCGGCGCGCCCGCTTTTACTTGCCCTCGAAAGGTCCGGCCAGCCAGAGGCTCGCGAAAGCTGATGGGGTGCGCCAGGCGTATTTTTGGCGCGACCATTGCATCTGCAAATCCTGCAAAAACGGATGCACATAGCCGGGCGTGTCGTCGTCGTCGAGCGCCACAGTGAAGCCCAATTCCATGCCGGGGGCCGGTTTGAGATGAATCTCGTTCATCGGAATTGCCGCCTCGATGATGAGGCGCGGCGCAATATCGCCGCCCATGCGGGCATCCGCGGCGGCCAAAGCGGCGGAACCTGGCAGACGTTGTTCCGGACGCGGCGAACGGTTGATCCGGATGCGCGAACCGGGCGAGGCGGCGTCGCCGTGATGCCATTCCCAGACAACGTCTTTTCCGTTGCATGGGAACAGGCCGTATTGGAACTGGTTCGGGCCAAAATCCGCCGCATAGCGTCCCCGTTCGCGATCCGTATCAAGATACACCTCGAGGCCATCGTTTTGGTAGAGCGCGGTTCCGAAGGATGTTTCGCCCAGGATGTCGTCGCGCAGTTCCGCGGCGATGTAGAACCACTCGGCATCCCATGCGGTCCATACGAGCGCGGAGGCGTCGCTCGGTCCGCCCCAAGGGAGGCGCTCGGCGACGAATTGCTCGCGTTCGCCCAGGCGGATGGGCGGAAGTCCGCGCGGCCAGTCGGACAAATCGCCGTCGATCGAGGGTGCGCGGGGCGTTTGATGCGATTTCATATACGACAAAATGAATGTCCAATTGGATTCAACGCCTTTTTGCGTTGTCAGGCGAATTTTGGCGTCGAGGACGTCATCCGGGCTTTTCAGGGGAGGTATGGGATCGATAATGCCGAAGATGCCTTCGCCAGAAAGGTGCAGATTTGCATCTTGCCATACTGGGACGCCACCAATCGACATGAGGCCTCGAAAATCTGTCGGATGCGCGGCGTGCAGGCGGGCTTCCAGGCGAATCATGGGTTTGCCATCCTTGCTCCATTCCGGCCTGGCCTTGATTTCCACGGGATCGACAGTGCGAACCGCCGTGGATAGGCGCGCGCAAGGCGATTGCGCGCCCGGCGCGGTGTAATAGGCGGCGACGGGAAGTTCTTGCGCTGGATCGGCGGCAAGCGCCTCGAACCGGAGGGCGGCGGCAGGAGTCCATTCCGCTGGCTGGCCGTTTCCCGCACTCGCCTTTTCGCCAGAGGGATTTGCGGCAAGCGGATGGCCATTCCACTCGGCAGGCAGTATCGCCGTGGAAATCCGCAACGGTGTGGTCGTGGGGTCCGCCTCAGGTGCGAGAATTCCCGCGACGGCAAGCGCGCGCGTTGAGGGCGAATCCGCATCGGGCAGAGGAACCACGCGCGCCGCGTATTCCGCCCAATCTCCGCGGGCAATGGTCGCGCGCCCGCTGGCCTGTTCGAGCCGCATTGGCATAAACGGAGCCGAGAATTCCATTTTGACATTTGGATTTTCTGCGCGGACGATCAGCGGAAGCGGCGTAATGGTGAGCTGCATGGCTTCGCCGGTCTCGCGCCGCGCGCGCAAAGTCACAGGAGCGGCGCCAGTCAGGGGAATCACTTCAAGGCTCGAAATGCGCCGCGCCGCAACGGTGCATGCGCCGCGTTCACAATAGAGCGCGGCCAGCGGATGCCCCTCCACATCGGTTCCGCGAACGACGCGCACCTCCGGCAGCCCGTCCACCGGATCAATGCGCGTTGCAACTGTGGATCCGCTGAAAACCCGCGCCAGCGTGGCGAATGCGTACGCCGATGGCTTTAGGCCTTTCCATTCCGGGTGAAAAACCCCAAAGCGATCCTCGGCCCATTCGGCGTCCGGACCGTCGGGACCGAGCCAATACCAAACGACACCCTCCAACTCGGGACGGGTCATTCCGATCAAGTAGGTCTGGGCGATCATCTCGGCCTGGCGGCGTTCGCTGACGCCGTTGCCGATGTTTGTCGGATAGCCGATTTCCGTTACCCATAAGGGCGGACGCTCGGCGCCCGCGCCCGGAAATACCGCGCGCCGCACGGCATCCATGCGCGCGAAGATGTCGGCTTCGCCCGGCGACGCCGGCGTGCAATAGGGGTGGATGGAAAGGACGTCCATCGCGGCGCATCCGCCCTCCCCCGCCGCCGACGCCGCTGCGCATACGTCGCGCATAAAATCGCCGTCGATCGTCGAGAGCGCGCCGCCAAACACAATCGCGTCGGGATTGGCGCGCTTAACCTCGCGAATCGCCACGGCCATCAGACGCGCGTAGGCCGCCGGGTCTTTGCGCGGCGCCCAAAAACCGTCGGTGTTTGGCTCGTTCCAGACCTCGAAATAGCGGCAAAGACCTTTGAGTTCGCGCGCCATAAAGTAACAATAGCGGCCAAACGCCTCGGCGGCTTCGGGTGTGGCGGGGGCGTCGCCGTTGTCGTAGAATTTGTTTGCGTAATTGAGGATGAGGAGCGTTTCGAGTCCGAGACGCTTGTTTGTTTTGAAATTGGCGAGCGTCGTGTCCGGGATGCGCATCACGCCCTTTTGTTGTTCGATGAGGTCCCAATGCGCTTCGTCGCGGACGAAGCGCGCCCCGAGCGCCGCGGCCATTCCCGCCGACCGGGCATGACTCGCCGGGTCACCCCAACGCAATGTGTGCATCTGCATTCCGAAAAACCGCGGCGAAACCATGCGCGTTTCCGGGCGTTGCGCCACGCGCGTTGCCGACGCTGCGCCCGCTGCATTTGCGCCCGCCGCGTTGGCCGGCTGCGCCGCGGCCAATGGCGCGAAAATTCCCGCCGCCTCCCCCACTGCCCAAATCATACCCGCCAGCAACGGACATATCGGTATCCACATTGTCTTAGTTCTTATCCGGTGATTTCTTCTCACACACATCATGCTCATACTATGCTCCCTAAATCAAAGGACAATTGGCGCGGCATTTTATTGCAGCCGCTGATGCCAGCATTTCGGATCTCGCGATGTATGGCAGATGCAATAAACTGTAATCACGCCGCCTTCGTATTCATAAAAGACCGAATAGGGAAACCGCCTTGTCAGCCCTCGGCGAAAGTCCTCATATACCTTCTCATGTATTTCAGGCGTGCGGCAAATCGCTTGAATGCAGCTGTCAACACAACTCAGGAAATCTTCTCCCAAACCAGCCCGCCGTGCCTCATACCACTCATAGGCCTCGGCGAGGTCCTGTTCGGCTTCCGGCGCGAGGATGAGTTCAGCGGCCATAACGAGCGCGGATCCGCCGCTTGACCTCATCCCATTCCAATCCCGAAGCCGGATGGGCCGTCAGGTTCGCCTTGCGCCGGTCCAATTCCACCTTCTGCCAATCGGCCACGGGAATATCCAAGGGCGTCGCGGCTAGATCATCCCAAAGGTCTTCCACGAGTTGGAGTTTCTCCGCCGGACTAAGGTCGAAGACGGAGCCTGCGTTGGGGTTCATTGTCATCGCTCCTTTCAAGCCTGATGGAAAGCCATCGGCGCAAGCGCCTCCGCTTTTTGCTCAACGGCACGCATGAACTCCTGAATGGCGTCCACTTCTTTTTCCTCGAAGTAGGATTCGCCGCATTGCTCGCACACCCAAGCCGGAACCGAATCCAGCAAAACATGGACCCCCTTGCGATCTACGTGAAACGGAGTCGTTCCCTTCTTCATTTCGCCCTGGCAATAAATGCACTTCATTTCTTTGACCTCGTTCTGAAATCGTCCGACCACTCGTCCTCGCCGGGCAGGTAGGCCGTAATGATGGCCAGATAGTCGTCTTTCGGCGCGCAGACCACAAAGCGGACGACCGCCGTCTCCGAATCCGAGCATCAGACAGCTATGTCCCCTGGGGTCATCGGGGTAATCCTCGATAATCTCCCCGTGGTCGATGGTGTTGCGGACCTCCAGTCGCGCTATCATGCGGTCAGGCCTTAGCATTTGCCATAAAGCGTGGGGCAGAAAAAGCACTTTCCTCTGCGCCGCCGCTCTCACTCGGTCAAGAATTGCCGATTCTCCAGCCACGTTTTTCAAGCACTTTCTTGCGAAATCAGCCGCTTTTTCGTCTCGCCAAAAGGAATACGCAAAAGGACGCGCGAAAGGACGGGCGAACCGCAGGCCGCATCCGAGGTTTGCTTACCAAATGCGCCTTATCCGATCAAGCCGCGCGTTCATACGAAAAGGCAAAACAGCAGCATGTCCCTTGCTAAAGACATTAATGCTCTGAGTCTGGTGGACATGAAACGCAATCGCTCTAGCGAATTCGAATATTACTGCGCCGCATGCTGGCTTTTACATATAATTCAGAAAATGAATTGTCATTGTTACCAAAGGCGATACGCTATTACTTAACGGCGCCGAAGGTGAGGCCGCTGACGAGCTGTTTTTGAGTGAGCCAGCCCATGACCATTATGGGCGCGACGGCGAGCAGCGATGCGGCGGATAGTTTGGCCCAGAACAATCCTTCGGGGCTGGAATAAGACGCGATAAAGACCGTCAGGGGCGCGGCATGGGCGCTCGAAAGATTCAAGGTCCAGAAGGCTTCGTTCCAGGCGAGAATAATGAGAAGCAGCGCCGTCGAAGCAATGCCGGGCAAGGCCATCGGCGTCAGGACGTGGGTGATTTCGCCCGCCAGGCCCGCGCCATCGACGCGCGCCGCTTCCAATATCGCGCAAGGGATTTCGCAAAAATATGTGTAGGTCATCCAGACGGCGATGGGCAGGTTGATGAGGGCGCAAATCAAAATCAGTCCGCTGACGGAATCGAGCAGTCCGGCCGTACGAAACAGCAAATACACAGGCAGCAACACGCCCACCGCAGGCATCATCTTCGTGGAAAGCATCCAGACGAGCGTGAATTGCGTGCGGCGCGTCGGGAAAAACGCCATCCGATACGCGGCGGGAATCGCGACGGCAAAGCACAGCAGTGTTGAACCGAGCGACAGGGCGATGGAGTTGAGCGCATAGGCGGCGTAGTTGCTGCGGGCAAACACCTCGCGGAACGAGGCGAGCGTCGGCAGGAAAAACACGTTGGGCGAATAGGCCTGCTGCTCGGTCTTGAAGGCGGTGAGCGTCATCCAGAAGATCGGAAAAAAGAGCGCCAGGGCCACCAGCCAGCCTAGAACGCCTAAAATCCATGTGTGGAGGCGCGAGGTTCGCATGGGTCAGGCCGCTCCTCCCCCACTGCCGTGCAGGCTTTTCGCCAGGATTTTCACGAGGAAAAACGCGACGACGTTGGCGAGCACGACGGCGAGTATCCCGCCCGCGGAGGCGATCCCGACGTCGAATTGCTGAAGCCCGAGCGAATAGACCAGATACGCCAGGTTGGTTGTCGCATAGCCCGGGCCGCCGGACGTTGTCGTGTAGATTTCCGCGAAAATCGACAACAGGAAGATCGTCTCGATCATGATGACGACGCCAATCGCGCGGCTGAGATGCGGCACCGTGATGTGGAAGAAAAACTGCGCCGGATTCGCGCCGTCGATAAGCGCCGCCTCGCGCTGTTGTGGATCGAGCGACTTGAGCGATGTGTAGAGAATGAGGAACGCAAACGGCAGCCATTCCCACGACAAGAGGATGACGATCGAGAGCATCGGGAAACGCCCGAACCAGTCAATCGGCGGCAAACCGAGCGCGGCGGCGGCGCGGGCAAGCAGTCCATAGACCGGGTGCATGATCATGTTTTTCCAGACGAGCGCGCTTACGGTCGGCATGACGAAAAACGGCGCAATCGCCAGCAGAACGGCGGCGTCTCGCCCCCAGAACCGGCGTTCGTAGAGCACGGCCATCAGCGTCCCGAGCGCAACCGTGATCGCCAGCACCGCGCCGTTGAGGACGAGCGTGTTCAGGATCGCCGGCCAGAATGACGGGTCCTGCCAGAGGAAACTGAAATTTTCGAGGCGCGCGAATCCGTGGACGTCCGGATTGAGCAGACTGTAACGGATGAACGAGAAATAGACGGTCATCGCGAGCGGGACGATCATCCAAAGAACCAGCGCGGCAACCGCCGGCGCCTGCAATAGCATCCGAGCGCGATCAACGCCACGCGCCGCCGATTGTCGTGGGCCGAAGTTGGGAGAGAAGTGCGATTTTCTCGCCATAAAGAGAAAAAGAAGAAGGAAGTGAAAACTGGATTACCCGATTCTTCAAGACTTGCGTCCCACAGAGTCCGCGCGGGGAGCGAATCCTTACTGGCGGGCCGTGGCGTCCGAATCCTCCAGGCGCTTGCGGATTGCCGCCCGAATATCAAGATGGCCCACCTCTTTCCATGCCTCCTCCTTCCACTGCCAGACCTCCTGCTGGGCCCTTGCCTCAAGGTCCCGACGAGTTTTCATGGGCGTCTCCGATCCGGGATATGGCCTGAATCTTGGGCAGGATGCCCAAGCCACCTAATGCCAATATTCAATTGGGTGAAAAACGCCAGGACATCGAGGGGCTATTTCAAATACCCGCCCTGTTTGACGGCGCGGAGGGTGGTGGATTGGGAGGATTGGAGGGCTTGGTCGATGGTCATGTTGCCAGCAAGGGCGCCGGCGATGTTTTGGCCGACGACTGTTCCAAATGACTGGAACTCGGGAATGCCGACAAGCTGAATGCCGTGGTATGGCACGGGCGACGTGCAAGGGTCTGTTGGGTCGGCGGTGTTCATGGCCTGGAGCGCAACGGTGGCAAAAGGCGCGGATTTCTGATATTCGGGATTCTCGTAGGTTGACTTGCGCGTGCCCGGCGGAACCGTCGCCCAGCCGGTGTCGGCGGCGACCATCTGGATGTATTCCTTCGAGGTGGCCCAAAGGACGAATTTCTGCGCGGCGTCTGGGGATTTCGCGGCTTTCGGAATCGCAAACGCCCACGACCAAAGCCAGTGCGATCCCTTGGGCGTAACGGCTACGGGCGCGTTTGCGAAAGCGACTTTGTCCGCCACCTGCGATTCTTTTTTATCGTAGAGCGACCCCGCGGCCACCGTCGCATCGATCCACATCGCCGCTTTGCCGCTCGCGAACAGCGTCAGGTTTTCGTTGAATCCATTGGCCGTCGCGCCGGGGGGGCCGTAGTTTTTCAGCAAATCCACATAAAACGTGATGGCCTTTTTCCATTCGGGCGTGTTGATGCGCGGCTGCCACTGCATGTCGAACCACGAGCCGCCAAAGGTGTTCACGAGCGTGGTCACGTAGCACATATTCTCGCCCCAGCCGGGCTTGCCGCGCAGCGTGATTCCGTAAATGCCTTTTTCCTTATCCGTCAGCGCCGCGGCGAATTTCTGGATGTCGTCGTAGGTCGGCTGTTCGGGCATCACGAGGCCTTTGGCGGCGAAAAGGTCTTTGCGATACATCAGCATCGAGCTCTCGCCATAAAAAGGAAGGCCATAGAGTTTGCCGTCGTAGGAGAGGCCGTCGCGCAGCGATTTGAACACGTCGGCAAGGTCGTAATCCGCCGGAACATCTTTGATTTCGCGCAGCCAGCCGCGTTTGGCGAAGATGGGCGCCTCATACAGGCCGAGAAAAACGAGGTCGAACTGCCCACTGGAGGTCGAGACGTCGGTGGTCACGCGCTGGCGAAGGACGTTTTCCTCGACGATCACCCAGTTGAGTTTGATGCCGGGATTGGCGGTCTCGAATTTTGCGGACATCTTCTTGAGTTCGATCATCGCCGGGTTGTTCACGGCGGCAATCGTCACTGTCTGAGGCTGGGTTTGCGCCGGGGCCTGTTCCGCAGATTGCGCTGGCGCCTTGGCCTCTTTGGGGGACTGGTCTTGGGTTTGGGCTGCTGCCAGCGTAGAAATTGCAAAGGCCAATGCCAAGGCGAGAAGTGCAGGAACCTGCTTTTTCATGGTGAGAATTTTCCTTTCGCCGATGAGCATTATTGAAACGAATGCTTGTCGCTGTGTCATGAAAATGGGACCTATGGGACAAATGAGACC
>CAYUNT010000017.1:0-1180 GCA_964446285.1 uncultured Candidatus Sumerlaeota bacterium
TTTTGCTCCTTCAGAGCAAATTCAGGGAACAGAATTACGGGAAATTGGTATAAGAATTTGAATACTGGGACCTATGGGACTCATGCGACGTATGGGCATTGGTCCCCTATAGCTATGCAAAGCCAGGGGGCGAATAATCTGAACGCAACCCTATCCCAGACAATTCCATCCTTCGCCCGTGGAAATGGCTTTTGACTTGGGAGCATCTCCGCCGTAACGCCTCTCTTTGCCGTTCTGGCCGGTTGCGCAATTTCGGGGGAAATCACCCTGCGCGCAAGGTCAAACGGTGCTTGAATACCGTATGTCTGCCTAACTCGCCGCTCATGACCGCCAAATCGGCCTCATCCCGCGACCGCCGCGAACTCCAGGAACTCCAAATCCTCCTGGAGATCAGCCGGCTGCTGGATAGCGCGCTCGATTTGCGCGAGGTCATCGCGCCCGTTTTGCAAATCATGCAAGAGCGTCTCGGGATGCTTCGCGGCATCATCACGCTCGTCAACCGCGACACGGGCGAGATCGTCATCGAAGGCGCCACGGGCATGACGGAAGAAGAGCGCCGCCGCGGCGTGTTCCGGCTGGGCGAGGGCGTGACGGGCAAAGTGGTCGAAACGGGCCGGCCTGTCGTTGTGCCGCGCGTGTCCGAGGAGCCGCGTTTCCTCAACCGCGCCACGGCCTCCGCCGAGCACCTGAGGAAAAAGGATATTTCATTCATCTGCGTTCCCATTCGCCTGGGCAACGAGGTGATCGGCGCGCTCAGCGTGGACCGGCTTTTTGATGAAAGCGTGGCGTTCGAGGAAGACGTGCGGCTGCTTTCAATCATCGCCTCACTGATCGCCCAGGCGATGCGTCTGCGCCAGATGGCCCTCGAAGACCGCCGCCGGCTGCTCGAAGAAAATCTGCGCCTTCAGGAAGAATTGAAAGACCGCTTCCACCCGGCGAATCTGATCGGCACATCGAAATCGATGCGCGCGGTATTCGATCTGATCGGGCGCGTATGCCAGCTCGATACGACCGTCCTCATCCGCGGCGCGAGCGGCACGGGCAAGGAACTCGTGGCGCAGGCAATTCACTACAACAGCCCGCGCGCGACGCGCCCGTTTATCAAGGTCAACTGCGCCGCGCTGCCCGAACCGGTGCTCGAAAGCGAACTATTCGGCCACGAAAAGGGGGCATTCACGGG
>CAYUNT010000017.1:1190-36451 GCA_964446285.1 uncultured Candidatus Sumerlaeota bacterium
TGGCCGACAGCGGGACGATTTTCCTCGATGAAATCGGCGACTTGCCGCCGCAATCGCAAATTCGCCTGTTGCGTGTTTTGCAGGAACGCGAATTCGAGCGCGTTGGCGGAACGGAATCAGTCAAAGTGGATGTGCGCGTGCTCGCCGCGACAAACCGCGATCTCGAAGACCTGATCGCGCGCGAAAAATTCCGCTCCGATCTCTATTACCGCCTGAATGTGTTTCCGATCAGCCTGCCGCCGCTGCGCGAACGCCGCGCGGACATCTTGCTGCTCGCCGATCATTTTGTCGAAAAATTCAGCCGTTCGAGCAAGAAATCTGTCCTGCGCATCTCGACGCCGGCAATCGACATGCTCATGGCCTATCACTGGCCGGGCAATGTGCGCGAACTCGAAAACTGCATCGAACGCGCGGTGCTCTTGAGCGACGACGGCGTCATTCACAGTTATCATCTTCCGCCAACACTCCAGACGGCCGAGGCGAGCGGCACGACGCTTACGGGAACGCTGGAAGAGACGCTCGACCGCGTGGAACGCGAGTTGATTCTGGACGCCTTGAAAAGCGCGCGGGGCAATATGGCCAAGGCGGCGCGCCAGCTCGGAATCAGCGAGCGTTTGATGGGGCTTCGCGTGCGGAAATTCGGAATTGAACCAAAGCGATTTCGCACGCCGCGGTAGGTTTTTGGGAGAATCCTACATTTTGGTAGGTTTTCATCTGGCCCCTCCCAGAGAGGTCCTGCTGGAGCGCATCCAGAGATAATCGGCCTGCGAACAGTGTTTTCATACAATCTGACAGGACGGGCGCGCGCATGGCACGCATTTTGCCTGCAGGCAAGAACGTGCGGATTCATCCGCTGGGGAGGGATACTAGCGAAGTATCGCCGCGCCAGGCGTCCGGCGGACATCGGAAGAGGCGGTTGCGCTTCGCGCCCCCGCGCCGCATTTTGTTCCGCTACCCGCAATGGATTCCTTGTCTTGTTGTTGAAGGAGATAGGAATGTCGCTCACGCTTCGCCGCGCCGCGCCCAACAACGTAATGTTGATCTTGTGGATGGTGGCCTTTTTGCCGATGGTTTCCCTCAACGCGCAGGCGCAGCAAACAACCTCTATGGATGCCCAAGCCGCCCCGGCGTCGGCGGCCGTTTCCGCACCCGGCTCTGCTGCGGAGGCGGCCGCTGCCACGCCTGGCAAGATCGACACGGGCGACACGGCATGGATGATAGTTTCGACTGCACTTGTTATGTTGATGACACCCGGCCTTGCGCTCTTTTACGGCGGCATGGTTAGGCGGAAAAACGTCCTCGCAACGGTAATGCAAAGCTTCATCGCGCTGGGCGTCGTTACGGTCCAGTGGTGCATCATCGGCTACACGCTCGCTTTTGGCGGCGATGCCGGCGGCTTAATCGGCGATCTGAAATACATCTTTCTGCGCGGCGTCGGCCAAGACCCGCTGCCCGGCGCAACGATTCCGCATCTCGTGTTCATGCTCTTTCAGATGATGTTCGCGATCATCACGCCCGCGCTCATCACCGGCGCCATCGCCGAACGGTTTAAATTCAAGACCTATCTGATATTTCTCATCCTCTGGTCCACGCTTGTGTATGATCCGCTGGCGCATTGGGTTTGGGGCGGCGGCTGGATGCAGAGGCTCGGCGCGCTGGATTTCGCGGGCGGCCTGGTGGTCCACATCAGCAGCGGCGTGGCGGCGCTCGCGGCGGCCTTCGTGGCCGGCAAGCGCCTCGGCCACGGACAGGAAATCATGCGTCCGCACAACCTAACGCTCACGCTGGCCGGAGCGGGATTGTTGTGGTTCGGGTGGTTTGGGTTCAATGGCGGCAGCGCGCTCACCTCGGGCGGATTGGCGGCTTCGGCTTTCGCGGCCACGCACATCGCGGCGGCGGCGGCGGCGCTCTCGTGGATGATCGCCGAATGGCAGCACGCGAAAAAACCTACCGTGCTGGGCGCCGCCTCGGGCGCTGTGGCGGGGCTGGTGGCTATTACGCCCGCCTCTGGGTATGTGGGACCGTTTCCCGCGTTGTTGATTGGGCTGGCGGCGGGCATTGTGTGTTTTTGCGCCGTGAATCTCAAAGCCAAACTGGGCTACGACGACTCGCTCGATGCCGTCGGAGTGCATGGTGTCGGCGGAACGCTTGGCGCACTGGCCACAGGACTTTTTGCTTCGAAGGCCATCAATGCGGCGGGCGCGGACGGCTTGTTCTATGGCAATCCTTCGCTGTTCGGAAAGCAACTTCTCACCGTGGGCATCTCCTGGGCCTATTCGTTCATCCTTACAATGATTATCTTGAAGGTTCTGGATTGGACGATGGGGCTTCGCGTTTCGCATGACGAGGAGCGCGAGGGTCTCGACCTCAGCCAGCACGGAGAAATCGGCTATACGATGTAGCAAGCGGCCGTCTCTTTGCGGATTTCACTCAGTTGGCGCGCCACGCGCCGCGCGCCGCCCCCCTCATCTCTCCGCCACTTCTTTTTCCATCCGCTCCGCCCGCCGAAAGGATTTTCCATGAAACGAATTGAAGCCATCGTCAAACCCTTCAAACTCGACGACGTGAAAAGCGGCCTTACGGAACTGGGCATCCAGGGCATGACCGTCACCGAGGTCAAGGGCTTCGGACGCCAAAAAGGCCATGTCGAGTTGTATCGCGGAACCGAATACGCGATTTCCTTTGTTCCAAAAATAAAAATCGAGGTGATCGTCCCGGACGATCTCGCGGCGGAAGTCATAGCGGTCATAGAAAAACATGCGAAAACGGGAACGATCGGCGATGGCAAAATTTTTATCTCGCCCGTTGAGGATGTGGTGCGCATTCGCACGGGCGACCACGGCGAAAGGGCCTTATAAACGCCACTTCATACTCAGACCGCCGGCTGCGCATCCGTTTTTGCCGGCGACAATTGCGTAGTCCTTATCCTCCCTTCCATTCCTTCCCCATCACAGGATCCCCCGGCCGTTACCCCATGGCGGCCGGGATTCCTGTTTTTAGGAACAGAAAGGACAAAAAAGACCCAAAGGACCTAAAAGACAAAAAGGACGCAAGTGACAACGGCTGGCCGGAGAAAACGTCAGCGGTTTTCGAGCATTCGATCAAGCGCCGCGCGCGACCAGCGAGCCGTCTCGGGATCGACGCGAATCACACGCCACCATCGTTCGGTTTCGGCGGGCGCCTGCTCATTTTGCCCGCCATTCACGCGCCCCGCCTCGAGCGCTTCGAGCGTTTCGCAAAGCGCCTCGGGCGTGATGCGGAACATCGTCGAACACTGGCACGCAAAAGGCGCGAGGCTTGTGATGAACTGCTCGGGGTGCCGGTTGCGAAGCCGGTTCACGAGGTGGTGTTCGGTGCCAATTGCCCATTTCGATCCCGGCGCGGCCTTTTCCACCGCCGAAATGATCGCCTTGGTGGAGCCGGTCAAATCCGCCTGGCGCGCAACCTCGAACATGCATTCGGGGTGCACAATCACGCGGATGCCGGGGACTTTGCTCCGCCAAAACTCCAGGTTTTCCGGGCGGAAGTTCTGGTGCACGGAACAATGCCCGCGCCACAAAATCACGCGCGCGCGGCGGTATGCGCCTGGCGGATTACCGCCGCCCGGCTCGTGCGGATCGTAAACAGCCATTTCATCGAGCGGGATGCCCATCGCGAAGGCGGTGTTGCGCCCGAGGTGCTGATCGGGAAAAAACAACACGGCGTCGGCGCGCTCGAAAGCCCAGCGCAAAATCCGATCGGCGTTGGATGACGTGCAGACGGCGCCGCCGTGGCGCCCGACGAAACCTTTCAGGCTCGCCGCGGAATTTATATACGTGACGGGCAAAATCCGGCGCCCCGGCCCCGACGCTCCCGCCACCTCCTCCCAGCATTCCTCGACCTGTTCGATCGCGGCCATGTCGGCCATCGAACATCCCGCGCGCGCATCGGGCAGAAGCACGGTCCGCCCGGGCGGCGAAACAATGTCCGCCGTTTCGGCCATGAAATGCACGCCGCAAAAGACAATGTGGCTGACATCTTTGAGTTCCGAAGCATAGACGGCCAAGTCGAGCGAATCGCCCGCTTTATCAGCAAATTGTATGACTTCGTCGCGCTGGTAATGATGCCCGAGGATCACTACGCGCCGGCCAAGCCGCGCACGCGCCTCGCGAATGCGTTCAAGCACGGCCTCGTCCACAGGCGCATTGCCCACGAGCGGCGGATTCGACGCTTCGTCCGCGGCTCCCCGCTGGCCCGCCGCCGCAAACGCCGCTTCCGCCGGCGCCGCCTCGGCCGCCCCGCTTCCGCCTGTGTTTTTTTCTGAAATCAGCTGGGAATTCCGTCCGAAACTCATTTGATTCCCTTTTGCTCGAAGGAGGCCAGCAGCGAGGCGAAGCGGCTGGGAATGCCCCAAAGGCCTTTGAAACGCCAGCGGCCATCTTCCATTATCATCTGGATTTCGCTGGTTCCTCTCATGTTTGTGATCCGCAGGACCGCCGATTTTCCGTCCGCCGCGATTTCCGTTTTCTGGATGGTGAACGCCTGCGTGGGTCCGTGGCCGCTCAGGAATCGAAATGCCGCGTGAGTTCGTTCGAGTTCATCCGCGCGCGTAAAGCGCCGGTCATCCTGCTCCAGCCCCATCCAGGCCAGAAATGCGAAATGGTTCTCGGCCCACTTGCGGTCTTCGTTCGAGAACATCTTCAACATGCCGCTCCACAATTCCGGAGTGGGTTTTTGGGCCGAAGGAGGCAGAAAAGGCAAAATCAGGTCCATGTAGGCCATCATCACCTTGTTTGGCTCTTGCGTATATTCGGGCGGTTTGGGCTTGGCGATTTTCATCACGGCCAGAACTACAATGACCACGGGAATCAGCCATGCGATATATCGCAACAGCGTTTTGAGTAAGCGGATCACGTAAGTTTTGACAGCCGCGATCTTCATTCTCTTGCCCTCTCATGGCCCCTGAAGATGGAAACCGCCCGCGCATGGGCGAAACTTCACGCTGTGACTTCCGTTCGTGAGGCGCGCAATGAATTCCGGCCGCGTCCTGGGCCGGAATCGCACGCGCCGCGCCGCGCGCATTACTCGTGCCGGGAACCGGCGCTTTCCCTCGCGCCCGCAACCGCTTCCCCGGATAATTTTATAGCGCGCGCCGATCTCTGTGGCAATCCCAAGCATATTGCGTGCTGCGTGGAGGGCTGCCATTGGGCGCCAAACCGGCTGGATTGCGGCCGGGAAGGGGGCCGAATGCCCGATGCCAAACTCAATGCTTGTCGCCGCCGCCAGGATCGTTCATGCTTAGTCTGCCCCGATGGCGGAGGTTCGGATCCGCGCCGTTTGCGAAACTGAACCATATCCGTTTTGCTGGCTTCTCTCTCTCTCTCTCTCTCGCGCGCGCGCGCGCGTGTTGTGTGTGCGCGCCAATTGCGCGGCCTGCGCTTCCGCCGATCTCGGTGAAGTTTATTTTCCTGGGCAGGATGATGACCGCATAGCTGCCTGCGGGAGGATTGTCCCTTGGCCGTTACCATTCGAGATTTAGCCGCCATGGCCAACACATCCACGGCCACGGTGTCGCGCGTGCTCAGCAACAAGCCCGGCGTGTCCGACGCCAAACGCGAACGAATCCTCATGCTTGCGCGCAAAGTCGGCTACAGCCCCAACCGCCTGGCGCAAAACCTGGCGCTTCAAAAAAGCCACGTTCTGGGCTTTATCGCCGCCGAACTCACCAATCCCGTCTATATCGACTTTTTCCGGCGGGTTCAGCGCAAGGTGGTCGAGATGGATTACCAAGTGCTGATCGCCGACTCGGAGCTGAGCCTCGAAAAGGAAGTGTATAACATCGAGGTCATGCGCCAGCATCGCGCCGAAGGATTGATCATCTTTCCCGTTCACGACTGGCGCATCCACACCAATATCTCGCACTATCTCGAACTCAGCCTTCAGAAATTTCCATTTGTCGTTGTGGGCAAACTCTCCGGAGTGAATGGCGACTTCGTCACCACGGAGGAGGTGGAAACCGCCTATTTGCTCACGCACCACCTGATCGACCTCGGGCACCGGCGCATTGCGTTTGTCGGCGACGATCCGGAAAACCGATGCGTGCGCGAACGCCTCGAGGGCGTGCGTTGGGCGCTTCGCGAGGTGGGCGAAACCATTCATCCCGAAAACATCATTCCCTATGAGGATGGATGGGAACGCCAAATGATACAGATGCTCAAGGCGCCCGGACGGCCCACTGCCATTGTGTTCATGAACGACGTGACCGGCCTGATCGCCTATCGTCCGCTTATGGAAAACGGATTCAAGTTGCCTGAAGATCTGTCGGTTGTGGCGTTCGGACACAATATCTGGAACCGCCATCTGAAGCCAGCGCTGACAACCACGCATGAACAAAACGACGAGGTGGCGCGCGTGGCCATTGACTTGCTGCTCAAACGCATCGAGGAGCCCGACCGCCCTACCACGCAATTGCAGGTTTCGCAGGCGATTCATATCCGCGAATCCACTGCTCCGCCGCCGCCGCTGGCCTGACGCCCCGCCTACTCGGCTCGTCAAGAACTCGTCTGCGGGATTCTTCGCCATAAAAATTACGAATCTTTAAGGCCAACTTTGCTTGCCTGGATGGGAGACTTTTGGATATGAGTTAATGTTTGCGCGCGCAAAAAGCGCGTTTCCGGGGGCGCAGCCGGGCAATTCGCGTAGCGCGCCACCGGCGAAACCGCAGGGACTGCGCGCTCAATCGCCGGGGCAAAAACGCGCCCCCGCCGCATGTTTTTCAGGAAAGGCTGATTGTCGAATGAGCGCTATCGAGAAGAACCCGAGTTCCGCGAATGGTCACGGAAACAACAACAAAATCGTCCCGCTGGGAAGCCCCATCGTTCTCGAATTGCCCGATGGGTCCAGGCAAACGGTTCCATCGGGAACCACAGTCGGGGAGATTTTAAGAGACTGGCCGTCGCCGCACCCGCTTGTGGCGGCCTTTCACGATTACAAAATCGCGCCGCTCGAAAAGAAGCTGATGAGCAGCGGACGGCTCGAACCTCTGCATCTTGGGATGCGCGATGGCGCCTTGATGTATCGGCGTTCGCTCAGTTTCGTTCTCGTTCGCGCTGTGCGTGAGATTTTCTCGAAAGTCCGCGTTTATATCAGCCATTCGCTCTCGGGCGGATATTACGTCGAACTCCAGCCTTACGGAATGCGAAACGTGGCCACGATGCGGCCCACGGCGCGCGACCTCGAACGAATCAAGGAACGAATGCGCAGAATCGTCGAGGCCGACGAGCCTTTTATCCGCCACAGTTTGCCAACCGCCGAGGCCATTCAGCTCTTCCACAACAACGGCCAGGAAGAAAAAGCCGGACTGCTGAAATGGTGCGGAACCGACAGCGTCACGGTTTATACCTGCGGAGGCCACACCAACCATTTTTACGGCTACTTGGTTCCGAGCACGGGCTACCTGAAGCTGTTCGACCTCGTTCAGGAGGGGCCGGGGTTTGTTTTAATGTTCCCGCATACATCCGACCCAACGCGGCTTCCGCCTTACGAACCGCAGCCGAAAATCTTCGCCACGCTTCAAGAATACGACAAATGGATGCGCATCCTGGGTCTCGACACCGTAGCGCAACTTAACGTTCTTGTGGCCGCCGGTGTCATCCGCGACTACGTTCTCATCGCCGAAGGATTGCAGGAGAAGAAGATCGCCCGCATCGCGGACCGGATCACCGAAAGCCCGAACAAGCCCAAGGTGGTCCTGATGTCCGGGCCTTCGGCCTCCGGCAAAACCACCTCGATGAAGCGCCTGTGCATCCAGTTGCGCGTCAATGGCTACCGTCCCATCGAAATCTCGATGGACGATTTCTTCGTGGATCGCGAACTCACCCCGCGCGACGCGAGCGGCGATTACGATTTCGAGTCGTTCGACACCATCGACCACCGCAAGTTCAACGACACGATCTTCGCGTTGCTCCAGGGCGAAGAAGTAACGATGCCCAAATATGACTTCCGCGAAGGGCGCAGCCGCGAGGGAGGCAAGTTGCGCATCGATCCCGATCACATTCTTGTGGTCGAGGGCATCCATGCGCTGAACAACAATCTCCTGGCGCAAGTGCTCGATGGACTCAAGTTCCGCATCTATGTCAGCCCGCTCACGCACTTGAACATCGACGAGCACAACCGCATTCCCTCAAGCGACGCGCGCTTGTTGCGCCGCCTCGTGCGCGACGCGCAATTCCGCGGCTATGAGGCCAAAGATACGCTGGCGCGCTGGCCATCGGTCCGCCGCGGCGAAGAAAAGAACATTTTCCCCTATCAAGAGATGGCGGACGTGGTGTTCAATTCCTCCCTGCCGTATGAGATCGGCGCGCTGGCTCCTATGGCCGTCGAGGCGTTGCGCAAAATCGACCGCACCTGCCCCGAATTTGCCGAAGCCGCCCGCCTGCTCCGATTCCTCTCTTACTTCCAGGGCATTCCTCTGGAAGACGTTCCGCGCACGTCGCTGTTGCGCGAATTCATGGGCGGAAGCATTTTCCGCTACTGACATAATATCCCGCGAGGCATGAACTATGCACCTTCCGGCGTATGCCTGTCCAGGCCAGCTGGCGCGCAATTTCGGCGCCAAAGGTTTTTTCCGGCCCCCGGAATCCAGAGTTCACCGCCACGCGCCGCCGGTTTTTGTCGCCCGGTTCGCCTCGATGCTTTTTGTCCTGGCCGCCGCGCTCTGGACCGCCAGTCCCGCCCAGACCCAATATGCCAGCATGCAAGAAGGGTCGGCGGACGCGATGAGCGCAGCAAGCGTATCGGAACAAGAGCCGCAGGCTGGCTACACCGGATTGTCACTGAAATCCGCCGCGCCGCTCGAAGACATGACGCCAAAGTATCTCGAAGGCGTTCCGGGAATGGAGGATCGGGCATCTTCGTTCAGTTCCGCCATGTCCTACGCGGCGCAATTTTCCGATCTGGCAACGACGGGGCCGCTGGCCAATTTGTCGCTGCGCCTGTGTGCGGAACTCGCTGTTGAAAACAATCTCAGCCTGGTGAACTCGCGCCGCGACCTCGAAATCTCGAAAAGCAGTCTGCGCGAGGCCGAGGCGTTTTTTATCCCGTTCGTGGACCTTGTGGGAACCTCCTCTTACAGGGAAACGCGGACGGATTGGAAAGATACGCCGCTTCGCGATGGCGAAACCCACCGCATAACGCAAAACGCGCAGTCGGGCAAGGTGCAGGCCGGGGTGAATCTGCCCTCGGGCGGAAGCGTAAGCGCGTCGGCGGGACCGGAACGCACGCGCTCGACCTCGGGGTCCGGCCCCGGGGGCGGCTCGCTCACTTATGAAAACAGCGGAGAATTGCGCCTGGACCAGCCTTTGTTGCGCGGCGCGGGATTCGATGTCGGCACGGCCAATCTGCGCAGCAGCCGCCTCTCGCAAATCAGCCAGCAAATCACCTACCGCCTCGCGGAGCGCAACACGGTCCTGACGGTGGTGCAGCAATACTTCCGGCTCCTGCAAGCGGCCCAGGACCTGCGCGTGAGCCGCGAGGCCATTGCGGAAAAACACCGGTTTCTCGAAGAAACCCGCGTTCGTTACGAAAAGGGGCGCGTGGCGGAAAGCGCCATCCTGCGCGCCGAATTGCAGGTGCTCCAGGAAGAAGAATCGGCGGTGCGCCTGCGCCAGACGTTTAACGACCGCCTGGAAAACCTGGCGCTCACGCTCGGCCTGGAGCCGGGAACGTCTCTCTCGGTGCAGGACGTGACGGCTGATCTGGCGCGGCGGGGGCGCGTGAAAATCCCCAGCCTGGAAGAGGCAATCACTGTGGGAATGTCGCACCGGCTCGAATTGCTGCAAAGCCAGATTTCCATCGAACAGGCGGCGATTTCGCTCGCCGTGGCGCGCAAAAACGTATTGCCCGACCTCAATTTCACAGCGGGCGCATCAACCAGCGACACGGACCGCACGCTGGGCGGTTCGACCGATTTCGAGGATAACGCATGGGACACCGGGCTTGAACTTCGCATCCCGCTGCCCAACATTGGACGCCGCGAGGCGCTGCGCCGCGCCGCGCTTTCGCTCGACAAGTCGCGCACAAACCGCCTGAGCCGCGAGCGCGACATCACGCAGGAAATCAAAAGCGCCCACCGCGCCGTGAAAACCTCGGAATCGGGCCTGGCCATTCTCGAACGGACCGTCGAACAGGCGCGAAAAAACCTTGAACTCGTCAATGGACAATTCGAGGTGGGCTTTGTGACGATTCTCGACGTCCGGCAGGCGCAGGACGACCTCTTCGCCAACGAATCGAGCCTGAATACCACGCTTCTCAATTACCAAATCTCGATTGCGCAACTCTATGTGGCCCTGGGCCAGCCGCTGATATAAATACGGAGAGAATACCACCAAGGCACGAAGACATAAAGAAATCATTATTTGGCGCAAATAAGGAATTTTTCTTTGTGCCTTGGTGTCTTGGTGGTGAAAATAACAGAACCTTCCATGCCGAATCTTCGCTCCCACGCCGCTAGAATCCCGCCGCGAATTCGCGCCGCCCGCGCATGGCGCATCGCGCGATGGGCGCTTGTTTTCCCGCTCCTCTATCTCCTCTGGCTTTTCCTTCGCACCTCGCAGGCGCGCCTCTACTACCCCTTTGAACTCGAATGGTTCGAGGGGCACTTGGCGGTCCAGGCCTGGCGCGTCGCCCAAGGGCTTCCGCAATATCCCGGCATCAATTCCGGCTGGGTCACTTACTCGTATCCGCCTGTTTTCTTTTGGGTGGCGGGGGCGATGATGCGCCTGTTTGGATTCAGCCTCGTATGGGGCCGGATCATTTCGCTTGCCTCGACGTTTCTGGCCGCCCTGGGCGCGGGGATGATTATTTATGACGCAACGCGCAAACGGCTGGCCGCCGCGCTCGGCGGGCTGCTGCTGTTTGCCTATTACAAACCCTCGGGATTCTGGTTTGATTTGTTCCGCGTGGACATGCTGACGCAGGCGATTCTGGCTTGGGGCGCGTATCTCGCCCTCAAACGGCGCCGCGCGCCCTGGCAGGAAATCCTCGGCCTGGCGCTTCTCGTCCTGGCCCCATTAACGAAACAAACCGTTGCCCCGGTGTCGATTGTTGTCATTGCGATCGCCATCATTCGCCACTGGCGGATTACACGATATGCCCTGGCGGGCGCGCTGATTCTGACCGTGAATACGGCAGCCATGCTTCGCACGTCCAATCCCCCTTGGAAACAAGCCGTCGAACGCTACTGGCAATACCTGGTCGAAAATCCGCGCCGCCACGTGTTTTATTGGAACCGCGTGCATCCCGAGGGTGTGCGCCACGAAATGCTGGCGCACGATTTCACCTCAGCGCCCGCGGCCACCGTGCGCGACTACGCCGGGCGGTTTTCCGCCAAGCCGCCCGAGGCATGGGGGGCGTTTTACCGGTATCTGCTGCTTCCCGCCGCGGTGGTGGGTTTGTGGATTTTCCTGTCGATTGTGCGGCTGCGAGCGCCGCGCGGCGGACTCTGGCTTCTGTTCGCCGCGTTTCTCCTCTATGGCTCGCTGGCCAGCTGGGCCATGATCGGCGGATTTAGCAACAACTTCATCCCGGGATTTTGCGCTGCCGCCATTGTGTTCGGGCTGGCCGTCGGGGGAATCGAACGCCTTCTGACACGCCGGTGGATGCGCGTGTATTTCGACGTGTTTTTAGGCGCGGGCCTGGTGCTGCAAATCTTCGGTGGTCCGGCCGTCTGGCAGGCCGTGCGGCGTCCGTTCCTCCGCGCGCCCGATCCAGCCAATCCGGCGTCGATGGCCGCCCGATACGCGCCGCGCCCCGAGCCGTGGCTCGCCTACCGCCCCGCCGATCAGCAGCCCGAGCCGGGCAGCATCGAACGCGGACTCGCCATCCTCGAATGGGTTCGCAAGCACAAAGGCGAGGTCTATGTTCCGCACCACACGTATCTGATGGTTCTGGCGGGCGACGAGCCGTTTTATACCATCGACGCCGCGCGCGATTGGAACTACGCTGGACAATCCACGCCCGAAACGCTGCTCGCGGCCATCCGGGCGAAAAAATACCGTTACATTTTGATGGATGGCGAACTGGCCTACGAATGGCTGCCCGGCGGCATGGATGCGGCGTTGCGCGAAAACTACCACCGCTCCGGACCCGTCGTTGAGTTCAAGGGCTGGAATGAGCTTATGCCCGTAACCGGGGCGAAAATGCGTCCATATATCATATTCGAGCGGAACTGAGTTTATACAAGCGCCTATCCGAAAACCTCTGGTGGCTTGGGCATCTTGCCCGTGCCACCAGTAGTTTGGAACAGCTCCTGCTCTGCCTTTCGGGTTTTCCATGATTCTAGGATTGCCGCGATGGGTGACCTGAATTATCCACAATTTAGCGGGCGATCCTTGGGATCGCCTCTTTTATTCCCTAAGGCCTTTCCCGATGGCCCGACATTGCTTTCCCACGCCTCCGCACGGGAGATATGCAAGGTTAGTTCTTTCGTCCGTGCGCGCAATTTCAATGATTTTTGCTTTTTTCCATATTATTCCTGCCCAGTCCGTTTTAGCGCGAGGCGCGGATTTGTGCGTTATTGCCGATTCACGCGAGGATGACAACGTTCCCGCGCGCGCAACTCGTGTGGCCACAGGCGACTGCATGGATGCCACCCTGAGCGTGGATGGCGACGTGGATTGGTTTGTGACCCGCGCCGAGGCCGGAGGCCTTGTCGCCGCGGAAACATACCGCCTCTCTGGCTCGAATCCGGACACGTATTTCGAATTGTATTCCGCGCAAGGCGAGTTGCTCGTCTATAACGATGATACGGTTGGCGCGGCCTCGCGCGTCGAGTGGACGGCGCATTACACAGGGGATTTTTACATCAAAGTGCGGAGTTTCGGCGGCTCGCGCGGGTATTTTGACGAGCGCGGCGGTGGCTATGCAGCGTGTTGTTACTCGATTTGCTTTGGCGCGTCCATCGAGTCGGGCGAACTGGTTGCCGGAACGGGGGAAACGGGCCTCGGGCGGGTGGCGGATGTGAGCATTCGCGTGGCGAACGGAGGCCCGATTGGCGCATTTCGCCTGGAAATTAATTACGACTCAGCGTGTTTAGCCTATGAGGGAGTTCGCGCCGGCGCGGATACGGCGCTATGGAGCGTTGTGGCTGGGGAAGTTGTCGCCTATGGCCGCGCGTCCATTCACGGCGAGAGCGGAGCCAGCGCGCCCGCCGTCAATGGAACCGGCGAACTTGCCCTCGTCCGATTCCGATGTCTGGAGGGCAATTCGAGCGGCGGCACGCCTTGCACTTCGACGCTCACGCTGGCCAATCCCTCACTCGACGTCTCGGGCTGCCGCCTCGTGCCGGGACAAGCCCGATGCGTGTTGTGCCTTGCGGGCGACCTGACGGGCGACGGACAGATCACGCCACGCGATGCGCAATGGGCTTTCGAATGCTCGCAGGGCCTTCTTCCCGCCGCCAGCTGCCCTCTGAGCCTCGGCGATGTATGCCCCGAAGGCGGCGATGCCCGGATCACGCGCGAGGATGCACGCGCTATCTTGAATTCCTATGTGGGAATTGCTCCGCTTTGTTCAAGAAAGGTTCTTCCATGATCCAAGTCTCCCGTTCTGTTCACTCAGTTTCGTTCCGGACCGCTCTGGAAGTTGCGGCGATCCTGATTTTTGCCGCGCGCGCTTTTGCCGCCTCGACGCCAACCGAACTCTATATTGCCCGCGCGACCGCCTCCGGCGCGCCATCAGCGCAATCCGCGGTTGTGGAGGCGGGCGATGTGATGCTTCCGCCCGCGCTGACGGCGGCGGAAGAACAAAAGGTCCTGGTCACGCTTCCCGCGCTCGATACGAATCGTCTGCGCCAGGAAGACGAAGCCGCAGCTGCATCCGACAAATCCGCTCCGTTCCGCATCGGAGTCGTGCGCCCGGCCAGCATCGTGGTTTCCGAACGGGGGCTGGCACGGCAGGATATGGCGCCCGGACAGCAGTTGCGCACGGTTGTTATTGAATCGCCGGGCGCATTCGGGATTCGGCTGTGCGTTTCGGCGGGGCAAGGTGCCGCCGGACTTGGCGATGCGTGGATCGAATCGCTTTCCGTTGCCTCGGCCGCGGCATCGCCGGCGGGACGCAAAGGCATCTACATTCCAGCCCAATCCCAGCTAAGCGGCCAGGCGCAAGGAGACAGCCCCGTCTGGCTCCCGGCGGTTCCTGGTTCGAGGCTCGCTTTCACAGCGGCGGTTGGGGCAAGTTCGGGCGATGCAAGCACGTCACCGGCCGGACCGGTGATCGTGGGTGTGGCGCATATTTACCGCCGCTTCGATCCCCTGCTTGCGGGGCTGGACGCGGATACGGTGGCGGCCATCATAAAAGCCGCCCCTTCCGAATATGCAATCGCCAGTGTGGATTGCCCGTCGTTGCAGCGCGACGTGACTTGTTATTCCGACTGGGCCACCGAGGCCCTTGGCGTCGCCACGTATGATTTCATTTCCGGCGGAACCGCCTATATTTGCTCGGGCTGCCTGCTGGCCGACAGCGATTCTTCGACGCAAATACCCTACTTCCTCACTGCCAATCACTGCTTAGGAACCCAAACCGAAGCCACCTCGGCGGAATTTTACTGGTTTTATCAAACGCCAACCTGCAACGGAACCGCGCCCTCGTTATCCAGTGTGCCCAAGACGACTGGCGGGGGAACGATTGTGCAAACGACATCGAGCTACGATTCCACGTTGTTGCGCCTCAACACGGCCCCCCCGAGCGGCGTGGCTTTTGTGGGATGGACCACCGACGTCCCGGCTTCGGGCGCGTCGATTGTGGGCATTCACCATCCGTCGGGCGATTACAAACGCATTTCCTTCGGGTCGGTCACCAACTCCTCAGCGTCCAGCAATACGGAAATTCAAGTCAAGTGGTCGAACGGAGTCACGGAGGGCGGCTCTTCGGGATCGCCACTCTTCAACGCCACGACCAAGCGCATAATTGGCGCGCTCTCGGGCGGCGACGATTGCCTGCAAGTCGGGCAAAACGTCACGGACTATTACGGCAAATTCCAGCGCTTCTATTCGGTGTATTCCACAGTCCAGAACGCTCTGGGGACCGGGATTGTCCCGCCTCAGTTGATTCTGGTCAGCGCATCGGCCAATTGCGGCGAAACTGCGGACGTCGTGGTGCGCGTCGAAGGCGCCACCAGTTTGGATTCCTTTGGATTCACGCTGACTTACAATGTGGCCAGCCTGAAGTATGCCGGTTACTCGCGAGGCGCGGCCACGTCGAACTGGGAAGCCGTCGCGGCGTCGGAAAGCACGCTGGGACAGGTTGTCATCGGCGGCTACCGCGGAACCGGAACGCTTATCAACGGAACGGGCGAACTGGTCCACGTCAGCCTGCAATGCAACGCTGCATCGTGCCCGTCGGAGAGCGCAGTCTCGGCGTCGAGCCTGGTGGACGGCCTGGCGGGCGGGACGGTTACGCCAGCCACGGTTCAATGCAAACTCACTACGCCCAATCAGGCTCCTTCGCGGCCCGTTTCGCAGCCCGTGATGCACATCAAACTCGGAACGCCTTCCGTGGACCCCGAGGGCGGAACGGTTACGTATCGCTATGTGTGGACCAGCTCGGGCACGAACGACCCCGCGCAGATTGTGCATCAGAAAACGGCGGTGGAGGACACTTTGACCGGCGGCTCGGAAGGCGCGACGTTCGACGTCGGCGAAACATGGACGGTGACGGTCACTCCCATCGATCCGCTTGGACTGGCGGGCGAGTCGTGCAGCGGGACGTTCGTAATCGAATCCGCGGGCATTCGTTTCCTGGGATGGGGGCTTTACTAAGAAGGCGCGCGGTTCCGCCAAAGCGAATTCGCGCCACCACGGCGCTGGGGCAATCAGGCGGATTTTTTATCTGTCGCCGGCTGGCGGGACTGGCGGCGGCGTTCGAGGTCCGTGAGCGCCATGAGAATCGCCTCGTTGGTCGCCGGCAGCGGGAGCCAGGGGATTTCGCCCTCCGGAGCGGCGGAAAGAAGCGCGTTTTTCACGGCGGCCCAAACGGAAATCCCAAGCAAAAACGGCGGTTCGCCCACTGCTTTCGATCCGGCAACGGCCGCCGGATTGTCGTTTGGCTCGAAGGTGACATTGAACACGCGCGGAATATCGGTTATATTCGGAATTTTGTATGTGGTTGGCGAAAACGACAGCAGTTCGCCGCGCTCGGAATAGACGAGGCACTCGGTTGTCACCCAGCCCATGCCCTGCACAAACCCACCGATCACCTGCCCGCGGTCGATGCCCGGATTGATGAGCCGCCCGATGTCGATGATGAGGTCCACGCGCTCGACGCGCAAATCGCCCGTCAGGCGGTCGATAGCCACCTCCGACACCGCGCATCCTGTTGTAAAATAAGCAAAAGGCTGGCCCGTGCCCGATTCGCGGTCGAAGCCCTGGATGGGCGTCGCGTAAAAACCGCGCGCGCCCAGGTCGATGCGTTCGCGGCGGGCGCGCCCGGCCAGTTCGGCAAACGGCAACTGGCGGTGGGGCGAACGGCGGTCATAGACGACGCCTTCCTCGAAAACGATGTCGGCGGGCGAGGGGGCGAGTCCGCGCGCGGGATCGGCGAGGATGGGCGCGGCGAATTCGGCCAGGCGGGCGCGGATTTCGCGGCAGGCGCGGACGGCGGCTTCGCCATTGAGGTCAGTCCCGGTCGAGGCGGCGGTGGGCGAAGTGTTTGGATTTTTCTCGGTCGAGGTAGGCATAAGCGCCACGGCGGCGGCGGGCAGGCCGAGCGCATCGGCGGCGAGCTGGCGGATTTTCGTGTTCACGCCCTGGCCCATCTCGGTGGCCCCGGTGGAAACCTGCGCTGTGCCATCCTCATAGACGTTCACGAGCGCGTTGCCCTGATTGAGGAATTTGGTCGTGAACGAGATTCCGAACTTAATGGGCGTAAGGGCCAGCCCGCGCAAGGTGTCCGGGGCTGGCGCGGCGGCGGCATTTGGTTCGCGCAATGAAGCGTTGTGGCGGGCGATTTCCGCGCGGCGCTCGGCATAGCGCGATTCCGCCGCCAGGCGCTCAATCATCGCTGGCAGGTGGAAATGTTCGACCGTCTGGCCGTAGGGGGTCATGTTGCGCGGAGCATCCGCCCCATACAAATTCACGCGGCGCACGTCGAGCGGATCGCGCCCGAGGCGTGCGGCGATTTCCTCGATGGCGTTTTCGATGGCCGCCACAGCCTGCGGACCGCCAAACCCGCGCATGGCGGTGTTGGGCGGGAGGTTCGTGCGGCAGACGCGGCCGTGAATTTCTATATTCGGAATATAATATGCGTTTTCGGCGTGGAGCAGGGCGCGTTCGAGGATGGCGGTCGAGAGATCGGCAAACGCGCCGCCGTTCGAGTGGAAATCAATACGCGCGCAGAGAATCCGCCCTTCGCCGTCGAAGCCAATGCGATACTCTGTGCGGAATTCGTGACGCTTGCCCGTCACCTTCATGTCGTCGTCTTTGGTATAGGCGGCGCGGGCGGGGCGTCCGGTGCGCAGGGCCGTGAGCGCCGCCAGGAGCGACGGCAGGGCGGCCTGCGTTTCCTTGCCGCCAAATCCGCCGCCCATGCGCTTGCAGAAGCAAACCACGCGGTGCATGGAAAGGCCGAGAACTTCCGCAATAAAATGCTGGGTTTCCGTCGGATTTTGCGTCGAGGCGTGGATTGCGATCTGCCCGAATTCCGCGGGCCAGGCGATGGCGGCCTGGCTCTCAAAATAGAATTGCTCCTGGCCGCCGTTGCGGAAAACGCCTTCGATCCGATGGGGCGCGGCGGCCCAGGCGGACTCAAAATCCCCACGGCGGATGCGGCGAGGCGGGCCAATGTAACTGCCGCGCGCGATCGCCTCTTCGATGGTCAAAACCGGTGGAGTTTCTTCGATTTCGATCCGGACGGCGCGGCGTGCGCGGCGGAGGGCTTCGCGCGATTCCGCCGCAATGCCCACGACCGGCTGGCCAATGTATGACACTTCATCATCGGCCAAAAACGGCTCATCAACAAAGATTCCGCCGAAACGGTTGTGCCCGGGAATGTCCTTGTGCGTATAGACGGCCACCACGCCCGGCATGGCGGCGGCGCGTGATGTGTCGATCGAGACGATGCGTCCGCTGGCGCACGGGCTGCCCGCGAAATCCACATACAACTCGTTCGAGAACGGCGGAAGATCGTCCACGTAACGCGCCTCGCCCGTCACATGGCCGAGGGCCGAATCATGAGGCAGGGATTGTCCGAGGGAAGGCATGGGGCGGCGATCCTCCTTTCAGCGGGCGGTGTTCGCCGGTGCGTTTGCGGCAGGGGAGGCCGCGGCGGCGCAGTCGCGATAAAACTTGAGCAGGATATTTTCCGAGAGTTGCGCCCGGAACGCCGCGCTGCCGCGCACGTCGGAAATCGGAGCAATTTCGCCGCGCGCCATGCGCCCCGCCTCGCGGAAGGTGGCTTCCTCAAACGGCCGCCCCGCCAGAAACGCCTCGGTGCGCGGCAAGCGCAGCAGCGTCGGGGCCACGCCGCCATAAGCAATGCGCGCTGAGCCGATGCGCGCCCCGGTTGGGCCAGCGTGCGCTCCCGCCGAACCGTTGCGCCCTTTCGCTGTCGAGTCATCCAGGCGCACAAGCACCGCCGCGTTGAAGGTGGCAATGTCGAGATCGCGCCGCCGCGAGACTTTATAGAGCCGCAGCAAATCGCCCGGCGCGGGCAGCGGAACACGCACGCGGATGATCAATTCATCCGGCCGCAGGTCGATTTTCTTATAGGCAAGGTAAAACCGCGTGATCGGTATGCGGCGGCGCCCCGACGCGCGCGAGGCCGCCTCGATTTCCGCTTCCATCACGGCCAGAAACGGCGCGGCGTCCGCGATGGGCGAGGCATTGGCGATGTTTCCGCCAATGGCGCCCGCGTTGCGAATCTGCGGCGAGCCAAATAGGGAAAGGATTTTCTCGAATTCCGGCGCGCGTCCATCGAGCGATTCGGCAATGCGCGCCCACGAGGCCGCCGCGCCAATGACGAGCGTTCCATTTTCCCCATTCGCGCCCGCGCCATCCTCCCATTCGATTTTGTCCAATCCATCGATCGCGTTCAGCCCGAGGATGCGCTGCGGATCAATGCGGCCCTTGTTGTATTGGACGGCGAGATCGGTCGCCCCGCACAAAACGGCGGAATCCGGCTCGGCGGCGCGGAATTCCAACGCCTCATCAAGCGTTGCGGGCAAAAACACCACGCGGCGGCGGTGCCCCCCGTCCTCGTCCGCATTTTCACCAGCGCCATTCGCGCCCGCCTCGATGCGGACGGATTCGCGCCCGAGCGCCTCAAATTCGCACCGCATCGGCTCTTCGGGGTAGAGCGCCGAAAGCGGTTCGACGCGCGCCGGATCAATCGAGCGCGCCGCTTCAACGATCTGCACATAGCCCGTGCACCGGCAGAGATTTCCACTCAGTTGCGCACGGATTTCCTCTTCGGAGGGCGGGGCTGCTTTGCCAATTTGGTTTTCAAAAATCCCGGCCAGCGCCATTACAAATCCCGGCGTGCAATACCCGCATTGCGAGCCGTGATGCTCGATCATGGCTTCCTGCGCGGGGTGCAGGCGGCCTTGGCGCGTCAATCCCTCGACGGTGATGACATGCGTGCGGTCGAGTTGGTGCATGAACAAGATGCACGAATTCACAATGCGATAAACGAACCGCCCGCCGCTCCAGCGTCCGAGAAGCACGGTGCACGCGCCGCAATCGCCCTCGGCGCATACGACCTTTGTGCCGGTCAAACCCAGTTCGTTTCGCAGATAATCCGCAAGCAGGCGGAAGGCATCCGGCCCGCGCACGCAATGGCCGCGCCCATTAATAAATACAGAGATGAAATTTCGCATGGGACATGCCTCTCAATTCCAGGCATTGGCGAAAAACAGCCGCGCCGCCAGCAAACCTTCCCCTGCAATGCAGTGTATTCGCGAGGGAAAATCGGTCAAAGACATTCTGAAGCGGCGCGGGAAGGCCGCGCGACGGCAAAACCCCGCCACACGACTTTGCCCTCGCTTTTCCAGGAAGGAAAAGCATACACATATTACAGCATGGTTTGCGCGGAGAGGCGCAGGGTTTCTTGGCCCATCGCGCAGTCCGGCGCATTGTCCTTCCGGATTGAATGTCATGATTCTCAACTCTTGTCGAATTCGAAGCGGTTCTCGCCGCCACTTCCAGCCCCCCGCCAGGCGAGCCGCGCGTCCGCTCCAAACCGTCCGACCGCTCCAATGTTCGCGCCCGCTGCATTTCACGCTGATCGAACTCCTCGTTGTGGTTGCGATCATCGCCATTCTGGCGGCGATTGCGATTCCCAACTTCCTCGAAGCGCAAACGCGCAGCCGCGTGAGCCGCGCCAAGGCGGATTTCCGATCAATCGCCACCGCCATCGAAGCCTACGCGGCGGATAGCAACGCCTATCCCCCGGGCTACCAAACAGCCCCGCGCCACGGCCTTATGGTCCTCACCTCGCCCATCTCCTACATTTCCAATGCATATCCATTCGATCCGTTCCGGCCGCCGGGCTTTTTCCCCGAAAAGTCGGCCTACACCTACGAATTGATGAATGAACACAACCGGGTTGTGGAACAAGGCGGCGGCCCCTACAGCGTCGATCCCGCCTCGCCCGGCGACGAATCACCCCGCGGATCGTGGTGGTATCTGGTCAGCCGGGGTCCGAACAACACATTTGGATACAAATCCGGCGAGCCAGAATACAATCTGCGAGAACGATTTTTCAACGCGCAGTCGAATCCCGGCGGCGTGGCGGACGCTGTTTACGACGCAACGAACGGAACAGTCAGCAACGGCAATTTGTATCGCGCGGGGGGCGGCGCGCCGGCGGTATTTTTCGCGCTTTTCGACGCACGCTAGGACCAAGGCCAGGACCTGCGAGGCGGCGTTGATTTTGCAAATGATGATTTGGCGCAAGGCGATTGGACGGCCCTTTTCCGCCAATCGTCTTGACGCATTTGCCCAACTTGGATGGATTGGTTCGCGACGGCGCCCGCAATGGAGGGACGACCATGGAACTGGCCATCGAAGGAAACGAAGACTTGATGAGCGTGCGAATTATCGGCCCGCTCGATGCAAGCAATTGCCAGTCGCTCCGCGAAACGATTCTGGAACTCACTGATACCGGGCGGAAGCATATCCAGATCAATCTGGCCGATACGCCAATGGTGGATACCTCGGGCATTGGCGTTCTAATTGGAATCAAAACCGCTATCACCCGCCGCGGCGGAACGTTTCAAATTCTGAGTCCGCAGCCGCAGGTCCGCGAAACGCTGGAAATGATGCGGCTCGACAAAGTGCTTGGCATCGAAGCTGCACCGCCGGCCTGAACGCTCCCTCCGCCCTTGCGCGTCTCTCCCAAAGCCCAAAATCCGCCGATCCTGAATCCGCGCCCCATTTGCTTTTGCCTTGCGCCCTATGCCAATGGACGCTTCCTCTTCCCCATCCTCATCCTCCCCGCCTTCTCCCTCTCCTCCTGCGCCTTCTTCATCTCTCCCGAGAGGCGCTGGGGCGGGCAATTCGGGGCGCGTTTTTGGCCGCGACGCATGGATTCCTTTCGCTGTTGGCGCGGGGATCGCGCTGATTTTCACCCTGGGCATGGAGTTTGGATTGCGCGGCGCGATGCCGCCTGGATTTGTGTGGCTGGGATGGACATTTTACGACATGCCCAGCTACTACGCGAATGCCCGCGAGGTGTTCGAGAACGGCACGGGATTCACATACGGAAATCCTTATTCGCTTCAGGCGCATCCGCCGCGCATCTACTCGAATCTGCAAATTCTCGCCATGGGCTGGCTGTGGCGCGCGGGTATTCCGGCGCGGGCGCAGGAAATCGCTTGGCGCATCGGCGGCGCGGCGGCGGCCTTCGGACTGCTGGCGTGGATTGTGGCGGCGTGGATTCCGGCGCGGTCCGCAGGAACAGGGGCAGGTTCGGAGCCGGAGCCGGGAGCGGGGGCGTGGGGCGGGCGATGGCGGTTGTGGGCGTGGCTGGCGGCGATGCTGGGAGGGGGCGCAACAATCCTGCCTGCCATTTTTCTGGCCGCGGCCGGAGGAGGGGCGGGCGCGGATTCGGCGGCCCATTCCGGCGCGGGATTTTTCTCTCTGCTCGCCAGTGCGCACCGCCAGCTCGAAGGGCGATGGGGATGGTGGTTTCTAAACACCGGACGGAATTTGCTATATACAACCGAACTTTTTTACCACGCGCTGTTTTTCGGGACAGTGCTTGCCTTTCTCGCCGGGCGCGCAAGGCTGGGCTTCGCGCTGTTCCTCATCACATGGTGGGCGCATCCCTTTACCGCGCTTCATCTGGGAATTATTCTTGGCGCGTGGTTCGCCCTGGAATGGGCGCTTGCTTGCCGAAAGCCGGAATGGGCAGACGGGGCGCCGGAGGACGCACTATTCGCCAAGCCGAACGCGCCGCGCCGGATTTTGCTGCTATTCGCCGCAATCGCCGCCATTCAAATCGCATTTATGTTATATTACGGACCGTTTATGAGCCATTTCGCCGAACATCGCGAACTGGTGAAAATCTGGACGGGTCCCGAGGCGCGCGCGCGGAGTGTCGCGCCGCTGTGGCACGTGTTTTTGTCCTACGGGCCGCTGCTGGCGGGGCTGGCGTGGGTGGCAGGGCGCAACGGACGCGCCGCCTTGCGCCGTTCGCCGCGCCACAGGCTTCTGCTCGTCTGGGCGGCGGCTACGTTTCTCCTTATGCACCAGGACAAAATCCCGTTCGTGCGAAATCCCGTGCAGCCACTGCACTTTTCGCGCGGATATCTGCACTTGGCGCTCGTCATCTGGACCGCGCTCTTGCTGCGCGATTGGGAAATTGAGTTGCGCGGCGGAAGGGCTGCACGCGCGGCGGGGATCGCTCTGCTGGCGTTGCTCGCGGCGGACAATTTCGTGTTCTGGGGCCGCTATTTCGCGGATGGCGAGGCGCTTTCGGCGGGGATTCTCGCGACAACCGAGTCCGACATGGCCATGATGCGCCGCCTCGGTGAAATCACGCCCGCAGGGCAGCGCGTGCTCACGATCGAACCGCATCCCGCGCGCGGGCTGGGATATTTGCTCAATACCTATACGCCGCAGCGCTCGTTCATCGGCCACGGCGCGAACACACCCGGATTGCGCGAGCGGCTCGATGCCTGGCGCGCCTGGACGCGCAATCCGGACCCGCATTTTTTCGACACATGGGGAATTACGGCTATTGCGGCGCGCCTGGATGCGCTTGGCGCGTTCGAATGGCCTGAAGCTGCCGGAAATCCAGTGCAGTATTTGGATAAATTGCTTGATTCCTCTTGGCGCCGCGTCGATGCCCCCGCAGGCTACGCCTTGTGGATTCGCGAAACGCCCCCCTCCCCATAACGATTCCGCCAAACGAATGCGCATCTTCCTTGGCGAATGAGTCCGCCCTCTCTTTCTTGTCCCACAGGTCTTATTGGTCCTATAGGTCCCATTTCTGCGATATGCCCGCCAGCGCGCGGGGTTTATTTGGATTCCGCGCCGCGCAATTCCACATCGCGAAGATAGACAACCGCCTCGCCGGTCTGACCGCTTGTAGCGGCGTCCGCGGCCTTCTTCGTATCCGCAATGCCGACGGAAAGCGCCAGTGTGTGTTTTCCCTTTGCCAGGTTTTGCATGGGAATTTCAACCTGCACAAATTCGCCCCATCCGCTTGACCCGGCAAAATCCTTTTCAATGGCATCGGATTCGTCGATGCGCAGCCGCAGCGAAACACCGCGCGCCGGCCCGGCCAGAGACAGCGCGCATGTGAAAGTGGATTCCGTTTTGTTCTCGAATTCCCACGAAAGCGTGTCACCGGGCCGCGCGGGATAATAAAACTGCGTTTGAGCATATTCGTAGTGGGCGGCGATGCGCCTTTTGTCGATGCCGTCGGCGTCGAAAACAGGCAGCACAACAAGTTCGCCTGGCTGGAGGCGCTTGCGCCAGACCGTGTCGTAGCGCGCACCCATCTCATTGAGCGGTGGACGAGGATTCACGGCCAGTTCGGCGGCGAATTTATCGATCATACCGCGCAATCCGGCCACGGTGATCTCCGCCCTGGGCTGAAATTCATTGCCCGCCGTGTAGCACAGGAATTGATCGAAGAGATAACGCGAGGCGGGCGAGCGCCCGAAGCTTTCCGTGAAGTTCAGCGTCGAAATGAATAGCCGCCCCTTGCCGCCTGCGCGCAGTTCCGCCGCGTATGCCTTGCTTCGCCCGCGATAAAAATTGTCGATTGCGCGGATGATCACTCCCGTATCCGGCGGGAAATCGGCCATCCGCAAGGATTTTGCGCGGTAGATCAGCGGCCAGAACTGCATATCGCAAAAGCCCTCGTGCGGAAACGCGCCCAGCGCCGGATGCGGATACACAACGGTGCCGCTATTGCCCTCGCGCTTGGCGTTGTTGCTGCAAATTGTAAGCCAGTTCGTGAGTTTTTCGTCGAGTTCCGGAAAAACGGGCGGCGCCTGGCGTTCGGGAATAATGCGCGTAATGTGAAGTCCGAAAATGCCAACCTCCTCGGGCCACGGCCAGGTTTTATCTGAAATTACCCAGACCCTACCGCCGCGATCGAGATATTCGTAAAATGATTCTTGCCACGAATCGGTGATGACGAGTTTGGCGGGCGCATCCGGCGAAGGCGTCCAATCCGCGGCGCTGGAATACTCAATTCCCGGATAGGATTTCGCGATTCCGGCAAGGCGTCCTTGCGGGTCCCAGAACATGGCCGCACGCTGCGTATCTGACGAGGCGCGCTCGCCGGGAAACGCCCAGAAACTCCAGTCGTTGTTGATGAGCGGTCGCGAATCCGGCAATTCGGCGCGCAGGGTGAGTTTCGCCGGGCGCGGCAAATGAGGAATCACGGCCTGCATTTTCCCCACGAGCGCCACATTGACAGGATCGACGCTGACGTTTGTGAATTCGCCCTTTGCCAGCACATCCGGGCCGTTCATGAGCCACCATCGGCATAGAGGCGCCGCATAAGGATCGCCGCCATGATGCGAGATTTCGATGTCCGCGCTTAGGGTTTCGCCGTAGAAGTATTCGCGCCGCTCCCATCCACAAAGCAGAACCGTCTCGCCATTTGTGCGCAGAAACTCGTTGCGCGACACATTTTTCGGATCGGCGAAATCGTCCACAACGCCCGACACATACGCGCCGCAATCGGTGAAGCGCAACATGCTGTAGCCATCGAGTTCGCGAAATCGCCGCGCCTCCTCCAGCATTTCCTTGCGGCAGATGGCTTGGATGCGTTCCGTGTTATTTACGAATATCGGAAGAAGATGTTCGAGTCCGTTTTCGCGCGCCGTGTCGATGGCCGTCTGGATCCACACAGGCGTCTTCGGATACTTCGCCGCCAGTTCAGGATTCGGATACGAGGCCACAAGCGGATATTCATGCGCCACAATGGGAAATTCGCCGCTGCGGCCTTTGCGCGGACCCCGCAGATACAATTCAAACGCCTCGCGCGCGAAATCCGCTGTGTGTTCATATTCGCCGATGGGGCGCTCGATCAGATCGAACTTTCCATAGGTGTCATTGAACGGATTGCTGCCCGAACGATTGAGCACGAACGTCCCAGGGTCCATTTCCTTCGCCATATCATAAAGGATGTCCATGCATTCGACCAGGCCCGCTTCGTTGCCGTAGATTTCGTTGCCAACGCTATAAATAAACGCAGATGGATGCCGGCGCGCCATGCGGATCATTCGCGCCCAATCCTCGCGCGCTTTTTGAAAACGTCCGGACTTTGGATCGTCGCCGATAGCCGCTTTTCCGCCGATTTCCATCTGGACGAAAATCCCCACTTCATCAGCAATATCCATGTATTCGTCTGTTGCCACATGCGTGTGATGGCGGACCGCATTGAATCCGAAGTTTTTCATTTGTTCGAGCCGCTTGCGAATTTGCTCGCGCGATAGTTCGTCGCATCCGCACCCGCCCTCGCCCGCGCAGGCGCGCACGAAAAATGGTTTTCCGTTAACATAAAATCGCGCGCCTTTCGCTTCCAGTTTTCGCATTCCGAAACGCTGCTCGATGCTGCGAATCGGCGTATCGTTTGCGCCAAGAAGGGTCATGCGAGCGCGGTAAAGCGAGGGCGACGACGGACTCCACGCCGCGGCGGACAGGGAAAAATCCAGATTCGCGCGGATGGAGTAATAATCGGATTTATCAGTCCGCTCCAAGGGAATCGCCCCGGCCTCCTGTTCGCGCCCGTCGGGATGCCGGATGACGAGTTGAGCGCGGGCGTTGCGGAATTCCTCCGCGCGTTCCTTCTGAATCCATATCCGAACCTCGATTTCCCCTGTGGCGGGGTCCGCCAGCACAAAGTAATCGCTCACTGGCTCCGTCGCTGCGCCGACCGCCGCTGCGATGCTCAGGCTTAGCAATACCATGCACGCCAGCGCCAAGAAAAAGGCCCGAATTCCCAATCCCACGAGTCACTCTCCCTGTTCAGATTTGTGAATGGCCGCCTAGTATTCGCTGGCCCTGACGCGCGCCACCCGGACCCACTCGGAATGAACGCCTGGGCGCGCGCCGTTGGGATACACGTGAATCATCGGCGCATAAAACCTTGCTCCGGGCGGCACTTTTGCTAGGGCCGCGAAGCGCAGGCTCTCGGCGGTGCGCCAGACGCCTTCTTGTCCGAAGAGCGCGGATTGTGGCATGGGCTGGCCGGCCGCCTCTCGGTCAAAGAACAAAATTCCAAGTGTCACCGTGTGATTTCGAAAATCAAAATCGCCCATCAGCGCCTCCGCGCCGACATGCGAAACGCCCGGAGAAATCGGCATTCGCGGCGCGATCAGCCCGATGCTTTGCGCGGCCTGATACGGAATGTCCACCTTCACGGTCGGATCGGCAAAAGGCGCCATTGGGCGGTCCGGATCGGCGGTAATTGCGCCCACCTGGCCAAGGAAACCCCAATTGGGAAGAGGTGATTTTCCGTCGGACGAAAAAACGGGAATCGAGATGGAGCGCGGCGTCCGCCGCTGGCTGCCGCCGAGGCGCGCGCGTTCGTCGCGGGGAGGCTGGCCCTCAGCCAGGCGCCGCAGCGTGATGTCGCCCAGGATGGCGCTCGTCTCTTCGTCGGGCTGGCGGTTCCACGCGCCGACGGGCGCGCTGACCAGATTGACCGCGATCGAATGCAGGCCCGCGCGCTCGATCTGAAGCGGCATCCAGCGCTCGTCCCAAGTGTTGTCCGCTCGGTCGAAAGCCACAAGCCCCTGCGACTGGAAATCCAGCCCTACATCAAGGATTACGGGGCCGGGACGGTCGTGAACGCCATCGATGCGCATCTGATACGTGCCTGCGCGCGGGAAATGGAACCAATACTGCACGCCGAGATTGCGGATGAGTTTTAGGGCCGTTTTGCCTTCGTATTCCACTTGTTCGCAGAAGTTGGGGAACGGAATGGAACAGCGGTGCGCGGGGAATGTCGCGCCTCCGGGCAAATCGAGCGTGTTCCAGAGCATGGCGGGCGAATTGGCCGATGACACAGAGGCGATAGCGGCCGGCAGCGCGATGCCGAGCGTGTGGCGGCCATCGTCGAGAAATGCGCCGCGGCTGGCAAATGCGCCCAGCGGCCCGGCGGAACGGCCGTCGATATAGACTTCCGCGCCCGTGTTGTCTTTTCCCGCATTTCCTGATTCTGCCTGCAAATCCTCCGTTTCCACCGGGTCCAATTCGCGCGCGCCCGCCAGCGCTCCAACCGGAAGTATTTCCGCATCCTTCTCCGCGTCTTTTTCGCCGGCAGGAATTCGAACCATTGTGAGCGTCCATGTGGCGGCGCCATCCACTTGGACGGTGCGCTCACGCAAAATGCGCCCGTCCGCCAGATTGCGAATCGTGTCGTCATCGCGCGGCCGCATGAGCAGGTCGAATGGGCTGCTCAGGTAATGATCGCGGACATTCAGGCGATACAGGCGGATGTCCATCGTCTCGCCAAATTCCATGATGTCGCTAAAGGGCGAGCGCGCATAGAGCGCCAGCGGCAGATTGGCGTCGGCCCATTCGCGCACAGCTAGATTGTCATCCACATCCCATCCGCGCACGAACCATCCGTTTTCGAAAAGCCGCGCCAGTCCGCGCAATTGCTGCACGCGCATTGGCATGTGGTGCGTATTGTCGATCAGGCGGCGCGTGTTCTCGAAAGGAATGCCGGCGCGGCCAAGGTAATAGCGCATCAGGTCGTCTTCGAGATCGACCTGATACACGTAGGGGATGGCGTTGCGGTCCGGCTCTTTTTCCCACACCTCGACGGCGCGGTTCCAAAACTCGCGGTTAGCGATCATGCGCCGCACGATGGACTGCCCGCCCGCGAAAAGGATTGGAATGACGAGCGCAAGCGCCAGCGCGAATTCGGGGCGGCGGAAAATCGCCGAGTAGTCGCGCCGCAGCGCCAGCGCCAGCAGCAGTCCCGCCGAAAGCGCCCATGCAATCGCAGCCGGAATCGAGAACGGAATCCATCCGCCCGCGAGCGCGGCGGCGATCAAACCGCCCAATAGCGCCAGCGCAGCCCAGACCCATGCGCGTCCCGCCACGGCCAGTTCGCGCGCGCCCATGGCGATCAGCAGCAGATGCATCGGCAGATAACTGCTGAAATATCGGATGAAAAAATAGTGGTCGGCGCGAAGATTGAAAATCAGCGTGAATCCGCCGAGCACAGACAGCAGATACCATGCGCCAATCCAGGGGGCGCGCCGCAGGCAAACCGCCAGTCCGATCAGCAAAATCGCAAACGCAAGCGCCAGAAACGCCACGGTGAACGGCGTCTCGAATCCGGCGGCGATGAGGTTGCGTTGAAAATAGTCCACGAAAAACCGCGGACCGAGTTTGAGATTCAGAAACGTGGTTCCCGGCTCGAAATGCTCGCGAACATATTTGAACCATCCCATGACGCGCCCTCGCTGGTTGCGAACCAGCCACGCGGCCGCCAAAACAAAGACGGCGAGCATGGCCCATCCGGCGGCGGGCTTGATCGGAATCGCGCCGCTTCCGGGCCAGAGGGCGGCGGCATGGCGGCGCGATGTGAAAATTCTCAGGACTATCAGCCCGATGGCCGGAAACACGCACAGCGCCGCGAAAGGATGAAATCCAACTCCCAAAAGGAGAAAAGCAAACGCGCCTGCCAGGTCGATAAAGTGCGCATGTTCGAAAAATCGCACGGTGAAAAGGATTCCCGCCGCGGCGAAGAAGATCAACGCGGCGTAGTAATTGGCGTCGAGCGCGTAATTAAAATGATACGAAGAAAGGGCGAGGAGCAACGCCCCCAGCGCCCCCACCACAGGCCCGCCCAGCGCGCGTGCGGCCAGATAGAACACCGGGATCGAAGCCGTTGCCCACAAGACGCTTGGCAGGCGGACCATCCAGGGCGTATCGAGCACGCTCAAGAACCCGCGCGCGATAAATAGATGCAGGATGTGAACCGTGCGCAAGATGCGGCTGATGGGCAGAAAGGAACTAATATATCGGATATTAACTTCGTCGAGCCACAGCCCCTCGCGATTGATCCAGAAAATGTATGTGGCGAAAGTAAAAATCGTGAGCGCCCAAACCCAGTGCGGCATAGGGCCAAACGGCTCAGCGCGCGGAAGCCAGCGAAGCTCGCCGCCACCGGAGGCGCGTCCGCTGCGGGATGCGCGCGCTTCGGCGCGGCGTGTGGCGCGCGTATCGCGCGGCGCATGATCACGTGCAAGGGAGGGGGCATCCGCGGCCTCTGCGGCCGGGCGCCTGGCTCGTTTGCTCATCAAACGTATCCTTGAGGGGAATGCGGCGAATGACTCGGAAGGCTCTCCCCCGAATCCTCATCAGGAAAAGGCCGCCGAAACCAAAGGATCAAGCGCAAACCGCCGCCAGGCGGGCGCATTGCAGGTTTTTGATGCCTGCTGGCGCGGACAAGGCCCTGTTGGATACAGGAACTGTTCAAAGTGCAGGAAAAATCTTGGGCGAGACGCCCAAGCCACCGGTATCACGGGCAAGATGCCAGTGCCACCAGTAACTTTGAACAGTTCCTGCTGTTGGATAAGCGCGGCAAAAGCATTGATTGATCCAGGGCGTTGTTCTGGGTTTGATTTCGCGAGGAATGGGAAGGATTTCCGCAATGGCGACAGTGAAACCTATGTCCCCGAATGCCCAGCCTTCAATTCAACCGGTCTCATTCCGGCTCACCGTCGTGCCGAGGATTCTCCTCATGATAATTGGTCTATCGTTCCTTTCGCCCGGGGGCGGAAAGGCATACGCGGAGAGCAGCGGCGCCCCCTCCGCTCCTTCCGCCGCTGCTGCCACCACCACCACGCCATCGCCGTATCTTGAGGAGGCGCGCCGGATTTTGCGCGAGTCTCCGCTCATCGACGGCCACCACGATTTCCCCTGGCGGGTTCGCCAGCGCGCCGGGCGCAATCTGGACGTTCTTAATCTCGCGATGGACACAAAGGCCATTGCCCCCATCCTTACGACGGACCTTGCGCGGTTGCGCGCGGGTTGCGCCGGAGGCGTGTTTTGGGCCGCCTATGTTCCGCCAGAGTTGCCCGGTCCCGAGGCGGTGCAGGCGACGCTCGAACAGGTCGATCTCATCCACCGCCTTACGCAGCGCCATGCGGATTCTCTCGCCCTGGCCCTTGCGCCCGGCGACATCGAGCGAATTCGCGCTTCGGGGCGCATTGCCTCGATGATTGGCGTCGAGGGCGGACATTCCATCAACAACTCGCTTCCCGTTTTGCGCATGTTGTATGAAATGGGCGCGCGCTACCTTACACTCACGCACTCAAAAACCATCGATTGGTGCGATTCGGCCACGGACGTCAAACGCCACGGCGGCTTGACCCCATTTGGGCGCGAGGTGATCCGCGAGATGAACCGCATGGGAATGCTTGTGGACCTGGCGCACGTTTCGCACGACGCCATTCGCCAAGCGCTCGATGTTTCCGAAGCGCCTGTGATCATTTCGCACTCGGGAGCCTATTCGATCTGCCGTCACGAGCGCGATGTTCCGGACGACATTTTGCGGCGCATCCCGGCCAATGGCGGCGTGGTGATGGCGCCGTTCCTGCCCATGTATATCTCGGAGGAGGTGCGGGCGTGGGAGGATGAACAGGCGGCGGAGGAGCGGCGGTTGAAGATTCATCACGATCAGCCTGTTTCCGACGAGGCGCGCGCGGCGCTGGAAGAATGGCGCAAGGCGCACCCGCGCCCCAGGGCCACGCTGGCGCAAGTGGCCGATCACATCGATGCCATCCGGCGCGCGGCGGGCATCGACCACGTGGGCATCGGATCGGATTTCGACGGTTTCTTCACGCCCGTCGTGGGATTGGAAGATGTATCGTGCTATCCCGCGCTGATGGCCGAATTGCTGCGGCGTGGCTATTCGCGCGAAGACGTGGAAAAGGTGGCCGGGGGCAATCTGCTTCGCGTATGGCGCAAGGCCGGCGAGGTTGCGCAAAGGCTCAAGTCGGAGCGTCCCGCTTCCGACGCGCGCATCGAGGCGCTGGACGGATTGTCCACTCCCACTCCGTCCTCCCCCGCTCCGCCCGCTCCAATCAATCCACTCGCTGCGGCCACCCCTGCGCCCCAAGGAAATTCGCAATAATGAACGACGCCATGCCAAGCGCGCCCCAGACGGACACTGTCCAGCCTCTTGCCGTATCGTTTGCGGATATTGAAGCGGCCTCCAGCCGCTTGGCCGGCAAAGCCACCCGCACGCCCGTGGTCACATCGCGGAGCCTCAGCCGCCTGCATGGATGTTCGCTTTACTTCAAGTGCGAAAACATGCAGCGCGCCGGGGCCTTCAAGTTCCGCGGCGCTTACAATGCCCTTTCGGCGCTTTCGGACGAAGAAAAGCGCCGGGGCGTCGTTGCATTCTCCTCGGGCAATCACGCGCAGGCGATGGCGCTGGCGGGGCGGCTGCTGAATATCCCCGTAACAATCGTAATGCCCGAAGATGCTCCCAAGGTGAAAATCAACGCCACGCGCGAGTATGGGGCGGAGATTATTCTTTACGACAGAAAACAGGTTTCGCGCGAGACGCTGGCTGGCGCCATCCAGAAAGAGCGCGGCCTGACCCTGATCCCGCCTTTTAATCATCCGCATGTGATTGCCGGACAAGGCACCGCCGCTGTGGAGCTTTTCGAGGAGGTGGGCGCGCTGGATTATCTGTTTGTGCCTTGCGGCGGCGGCGGGCTGATTTCGGGATGCGCCGTTGCCGCCTCGGTATTGTGGCCCGCCTGCCGCGTGGTGGGCGTGGAACCCGAGGCGGGGGACGACGCCACGCGCTCGTTCCGCACTCGAGAACTGCAAACGGTTCGCGATCCGGACACAATCGCCGACGGCGCGCGCACGCCCTCGCTGGGAACGCTCACGTTTCCCATTATTTTGCGCCTGGTTCACGAGATGGTCCTGGTGTCGGACGTGGCGTTAGTCCGCGCCATGACCGCGCTGTGGGAACGGACTAAATTGGTCGTTGAGCCGACGGGCGCGCTTGGGGCGGCGGCGGTTTTCGAGAGCGCTATCCAGGCGCACGGCGCGCGCGTGGGGGTTATCCTCAGCGGCGGCAATGTCGATCTGCGCGATCTCACGCGCCTGATGCGTTTGCTGGATTGACCCGGGTCCGCGCCTGCCCAATTGAAAAAAACTTAAAAGCACTTCATTTTTTTCTTGTGCCTGTATGACCTCTTGGACTGGAAGGTGGAGCGAGTCATACGCCGCCGGGACCGCCCGCTGGGTTTCGGAGGGTATTCGTCTCTCGATTCCGGCCAGGATGTTCACCTATGGCGACAAACGGAAAAAAACGTTCTTCCCTTCACGGAAATATGGATTATAGCGCGTCTGGTTCGAATCCAAGCGGACCCGTCACGCCTTGGCCCGCGGATTTTCCAATCGCTCCAGACGAATTGGATTCTTTTGAATTTACCCGGAAACCTGGCGCGGGCGGTTGCGCAGGCGCAAGCGGATGCGCAGGAGCGGCGGCAACGGGCGTGGGCGCGGGCGGATATGGGATCGCGAATGCTTCTACCCCAGTGCCCGCGCGGCCCGAAAATTTCCAGCCACGCCGCCGGATTCTCATTCTTTGCGGCGGACCTTCCGCAGAAAACGCTGTTTCGCTCGTTTCGGGGCGTTGCTGTGCGCACTCGATGGACCGCGCACGCTGGGAAGTTCGCGTGGCGTGCATCCTGCAAGACGGCCTGTGGGCGATGCCGCGCCAAATTCTCGGCCCCGCCATGGCGCCGACCGATATTGACAAACTATTCGATCTGCTCGAAATGCCGGATTTGGCTCCGCGCGGATATTTGAACCTTGCGAGCGTGGGCGAGGCAGTGGCCCGCCTGACCGGCCCCGAACGGCCCGACCTCATTTTCCCCGTCACGCACGGGGCGTTTGGCGAAGACGGCCGCCTGCAAGGGCTGCTGGACTTTATCGGCGTGCCCTACGCCGGATCGGGCGTGCTCGGCAGCGCGCTCGCGATGGACAAAGTCCGCGCCTGCGAACTCGTCGAGGCGCATGGGATCCGCACGCCGCGCCGCCTGGTCGCCGGCCAGGGCCACGCGCCCTGGAACGCCGAACAAACAGCCCGCCTGGTCGAAGATCATCTTGGCTGGCCTGTGTTTGTGAAGCCCGCCTGTGGCGGAAGCAGCGTAGGCGCCGCCCCCGCCGCGTGCGCATCTGAACTCGATGAATGCGTCCGCCAGGCGGCCTCGTTTGGCGGCGCGGTGCTGATCGAGGAACGCATCGAGGGCATGGAAGTCACCTGCGGAGTCATTGAACTGGCGGGATGCGGAGCCTGCGACGAACCAGGATCGGCGTGCGAATGCGGTGCCGAATTGAGCGAGGGTTCGCTGTGCGCTTCCGGAGACGCGGCGGGCCTTTCCGGCGCCCCCGGACGCGCCGTGCTGCATCGCGTCGCCTGCCCGCCGACCGCCATACGCCCCCGGGGCGCGGAATTCTTCGATTACGAGTCGAAATACCGCCCGGGCGCCAGCGAGGAAATCACACCCGCGCCGCTTGACCGCGAGGTTCTGCGCCGCATCCAGGAAATCGCCGAACGCGCCCATGTGCTGCTCGGCTGCCGCGGATTGTCGCGCACCGACATGATCGTCACCCCCGAAGGCGAACCGGTCTATCTGGAGACGAACACGCTTCCGGGCATGACGCCGACCTCGCTTTTGCCGCAGGGCGCGCGCGCCATCGGACTCGACATGACTCAGTTATTGAGCCTGATGATCGAGACCGCGCTCGCCTCCGCCCCCTCCCGCGCCTCGGCGGTGGAAGTAATTTCCTGACAGACAGCCACAAGCCAGCAGGTCACTGCCGGGGCGGGGCGGCGGAGAGAAGCTCGTCCACGCGCGCGAACTCGTATTGCATGGCGCGAAGTTCATCGAGCAGCGCGGGCAGGCGTTTGAAAAACTTGTCGCGCCGTCCGTCGCCCGCGCCCACATGCGTCAGCAGCAAAAATCCATTGAAGCCGTCAGGGTCCTTGGGGGGATACTCCAGCAAACTTCGCATGATCTGGTCCGAGGTTCGGTAGTTTTTCTCTGACTCGACCGTGTAATCCGTGTGCGAAAGCGTTCCGGGAGTGAAGTTGAACACCTGCATGTTCATTTCGAGCGACCACGCGGCGATCTGTTCATTATACCATTCGTAGGGCGGAATCCACCAGCGCACGGTGCGGCGATCCACGCCGAATCGCTCCAAGTCCCGCAGGTTCTGGTCGAGGTCGCCCATGAATTGCTCGCGCGTCACGAGGGTTTTCGAGCGATCCTCCCAGGGGCAATAAAGCAGATGCGCGTGCGAATGCGGGCCGAGGTAATGCCCCTCGGCGATCAGGCGGCGGATAAACGGCTCGTATTCGGGGATCGAGAGGAATTCGCCCGTAAAAAAGAACGATCCCTTGATGTGCCGCGCGGCCAGCGCATCGAGGATTTCCATGCCGCCCTCGCCGAAACTTCCACCCGTGAAAATCAGGGCCAGGCGTCTTTGATCTTTCGGGCCGCGGATGATGGCCCCATTGGACCATGTGTAGTCGGATGCGGGACGCAGCGGGCTGTTTGACATCGAATCAACGCTCCTCGACGGAAATGTGGGCGCCGAAGGAAATCCCTCGGGCATTCGCCAGAATGGCGCAATTTGCATCCAGTTGTAAGGGAATAGTTGTGAGTTGTGGGTTGTGAGTTGTGAGGAAGAAGCGGGCAGGGAGCAGTGGTCGGATGAAGAAGTGATCAGTGAACAGTGGGCAGTGGACAGAGAAGAGGGTTGGGAGTT
>CAYUNT010000018.1:0-36094 GCA_964446285.1 uncultured Candidatus Sumerlaeota bacterium
GGGCATTTTGCCCGTGATTCCGGTGGCTTGGGCGTCTCGCCCAAGATTTTTCCTGTTCTTTGAACGGTTCCTGGCGCGGAGATGCCGCCGATTCTGTTGCGTTTCCTGCCCTTGCGGACTTAGGGTGCCCATAAAGCGCCGTGGTTGAATTGTTCAATCGCGGCGTCCACGCGAAAATTGCTCAACACCGCAGCGCACGCCATTCTTTTACTATCCGTCTTGTCGCTTCGATGACAAATCCCCACGCTTCCGAATCCCGGCTTCAGGTCCTCATTGCCATTCTTCTTCTGCTCGGAATCTCGGCAGTGTCGCTATACCAGCGCATCCCATATCTCGACATGGACATCCTGGGACGCGACCGGATTCGCGAGGCGACTGACGCGACCATCACAAAAAACCTCTATGAACACGGCCTGTGGCCATCGAGCATCCGATCGGATGTTTACGCGAGCGACAACAAAGACTATATTTCCTGGCGGCTGGAGTTCCCGACATATCAGGCGATTGTGGCCCTGACCTACAAATTCACTGGCGTCCGCGAGATTAATGGCAAAATAGTCAACTGCCTGTTTTTCTATGGAGCATTGCTGTTTTTGTTCCTGTTCATGAAGGAAATCATGAACTGGGAGGCGGGAGTGGCCGCCTTTGCGCTGGCGGCCTGCGCGCCGCTTTCGATCTACTATTCCTGCACGTTTCAGCGTGTTGGACTGCTGGCGCTATCGCTGACGGGATTCTTGTATTTCTGGGCCAGATTTTTGCGGACGCAGGGGCGCGGGGCGTTCTGGGCCGCGCTTATTTTCGCCTCGCACGCCTGCCTGCTGCACTATAGCCGCGCCTTTGTTGTCGCGCCTTTTTTCATTGCTTCCACGCTCCATGCCCGCGGGTGGAAAGCGCTGCGCCAGCACTGGTTTTACTGGTTCCTGCCCGGCGCGGGACTTGCCCCGTTTCTCTGGCTGGCGAGCGCCTTGATCTCCAGCGCTTCGCTCGGCAACCGGCCCAAATGCGTGCCCGGGCTTCGCGATTTCGGAAATCCCGCCTATTACTTGCAGTGGATTACGCCCGCCCTGGCCGACAATCTGTGGATTTACCTGATAGGCATGGGGGTTGGAGTAGCGTGGATCGGCTTTGCTGTGGTGGCCTTGCTCAAACCCTGGCCCCGTCAGATGGTTCTCGTCTCGTTCGCGCTCGGAGTTTTCGCCTTTATAGTGATGGACTCCTATCCGTTTATGATCGTGTTGCACGCTTATTATCTTCTCGATGCCGTCTTGCTGCTGGCCGCGCTGGCGGGAGCAGGTGTGGCGGGCGCTATTTCCGGCGCGGGCAAATGGAGAATCGCGGCCGGGCTGGCCGTGGCGGCGGCCGCCGCCACAATTTTGTCGGACAACGCCTTGAAAGGCCGTGATTTCCGAGAATCGTTTGGATGGGAAACCTACGGAGACCGCCTGACCAAAGAGCAATTCAACGCGGCCGTGCCCGAACGCGGCGGCAGAGAGGCGGCCATCATCGCCAAGGGATTTTCCGAGGTGATGATGTATCAGATTCGCGCCCAAGGCTGGCTTGTGGAGCCGAATAGCGACCCGGCCCAAAGATTGCCAGTTCTCAAATCCCTCGGCTGCCAATATGCCATCGCCTCCATCCCCGAGGAAGGTTCGCCCGGCGCCTGGCTGGATTGGCTCAGCTCGGATACGCTATGCCTCTTTGCCAATCGACGTTATGCAGCCTTCGATTTGCGGACCCAGCCCCGCAAAACCGCCCCGCCCGAATTTGAACTCGTGGACACAATCCCCATTCAGTATGTGTCTCACATACGCGAAACTGAGGACCGGATTTTCCTGGGCAAGCTTCACGCCCCCTGGCTTTATGAAGTGAGCACATCGCCCACGCTGGCTCAGCCAATCGCGTTTCAGCCATCCCCGTTCACCGAGTCGCTGAAAGGAGAACTGGCCTCCTTCGGCCTGCTGGGGAGCCACTGGTATTACATGGTTCTCCGATATCCCAATCGCTTTCAGGTGCTGGATCACCTGGGCGCCCTCGTGGAAGAATACGCCCTTCCACCGGATGCTCGATTGCGCTGGACCGATTATGACGCGAATACCGGGCGCCTGGTGGCCAGCGACATGGCGAATCATTGCGTGTGGTTCTTCAACCGCCGGGGCGAAGTCCTTGAACAGTGGGGGCGCGAGGGGCACAGGGGCTATCCGGACCGGTTCATCAATCCCGGAAAAGTCCTTGTGAGGGATGGGCAATTGCTGGTGGCGGATGGCGGGAATCAGCGCCTGATGATTTACGACGCCAGATTCCGGCCAGTGCAGGAGCTGGGGCGAAACAGCCTTTTGCCTGTTGCGCGGCTTTATTCTTATTGCCCGGGGCCGAATGGCAGCCTGTTCCTGGCCAGCGATTCCGCCCACAACGTCACTTTTGTTGATTCGCGCGGATGGCTTCTCGGCGTCTTGAAAATCGAGCAACCCTGGGAGGTCCACTACAGCGAACGCCTCGGCCTGCTTTTCGTGGCCTCGTGGGGATCGAAAAATGCTGTGTTTGTCTATAAAATCCGCTGGCCGGAAACCGTCCCGCCGAACGGATAAGGCAGCATACAATGCCAGTTGATATAGGCTGCGGTCCCCTTGGTCTCACCGGCCCAATATGTCCCATTCCCGTTATATAGCAAATATCGAATACGTTCTGCGGATACTCAACACAGGCCGCGCAGAATTTCCGCCGCAAGGGCGGAGGCATGGCGGTTGTCGGGCGCGACAATGACGCCGGCGGATTCGAGCGTCTGGCGCTGGCGCGCGTAGTCTTGTGGATCGAGGTCTGTGCCGGTAATCGACGCGATGGCCACATAATTCCCAGGCGCGGCCTTTATTTTCGCCTGCGCAAGTCCTTCGGCCAGAACCCCGGCAGGGTCCGGATGCGAGCCGTAGCCCAGAATGAGGTCAAAGAGCAGCAACATAGCGGCGGGGGCGGAAGAATCGTCGAATTCGGCGAGGAGGCGCTCGTTGCGCAGCGCCGGTTCGATCATGGGATGGGGGCGTCCGGCGGTGAATTCGTCGTCGCCCAAGTCGAGCACCATATTGCCGCGAGGCCTGTCCGCGCCTGTGATTTTGCGCTCGCCCTTTTTATGCAGATTCGAGAATATCTTATGCCCGGCGCGTTCGAGCAGGCATAGAGCCTCGTGTCCAGTGGTGCCGCCGCAGAAGAGTCCGCGCAGGACGGCGCCCTTGGCGAGGCGGCGTGCGATTTCGCGCGTCAAATCTGGCGAAAAGACGGAGGAAACGGAATCCGCAACGGCAATTCCCGCGAGCCTGCATGCCTCTTCCGCCGCGCCAGCCAGGCTGGAGGCAAATCGGATTATGCTGCTGGCGTCGTTGTTTTCGCGTGATGAGCCGACGAAATGCACTACAGCGGGTTTTCCGGCGGCGCGCAGCGCCTCAAGCACTTTTTCGGCCACGGCGGGCGCGGGTGGTTTCGAGACGACGACGATCACTTGGGTTTGCGGATCGGCCGCGAGCGCCTCGATGCCCATGCGCGTCATGAGGCCGCCGACGTTTTCTGAGAGGTCGCGCCCGCCCGTGCCGATGGCCTGGCTGATGCCGCCGCCCAGCCGGTGCACGGCGCATGTGATTTCCTGAATGCCTGTGCCCGACGCGCCCACGACGCCGATCGCGCCGCGCCGCACCACATTCGCAAAGGCCAGCGGCTTGCCGTTCAAAATCGCCGTGCCGCAATCCGGACCCATCATCAAAAGTCCGCGCCGTGCCGCCAGATTCTTCAGCGCGATTTCGTCTTCGAGAGCGACGTTGTCTGAAAATAACATCACGTGCAGGCCGCGTTCGAGCGCCAGGCGGGCTTCGCGCGCGGCGTAGATTCCCGGAACGGAAATCAGCGCCACGTTGGCATCGGGGGCTATGCGCACGGCCCCGGCCAGATCGCGCGGACGAGGCGCGGCGCCTCCGCTTCTTGCGCCGTTTTCACCGCCATTGGCGGTCCGCGTCCCACTGCCTTTCAGGAGAACATCAATGGCCTTTTCGATTTGCGCCGGTTCCGCGCCCTCGCCGCGAATGGCGAGAATCAGATCGTTGGGTCCCGCCGGATCGACCTCCGCTGCCGGATACCCCGTGTCGGTCAGCAGGCGCTTGTTCGCGGCCGTGCCCATCGCCACAACGGCGTCCTCGATTCCGGGGATCGCCTTGATCTCACGCGAAATCCGCATCAGGAACACGGAATCGTAATACGAATCTCGCCGAATCGCCACATGTCCGCCCCTGCGGCTGCCACTGCTGTTATTCCTGGTGCTCATCGCTTGCTCCCTGCTGGAATGGAGGTGGCGTCTTCTTTTTCGACGCCTTGGCTTTCGAGTTGCCGCCTCAGCGCCCAGAAAACACTTTCCGGATCGAGAGGAATCGAAAAGACCTCGACGCCGGTCGCATCGGCAAGCGCGTTGCCCACGGCGCTTGGCACGGAAACCATCGGGTGTTCGGCGATGCCGCGCGCGCCATGCGGACCCCCGGGAAAAGGTGTTTCGACAAATCGCACCGCGATGGATGGCGGGATGTCGTGCGCCGTCGGGACTTTGTAATCCTTCAGGTTGGCGTTCAAAAACCGCCCATCGCCCGAGAAGACAAACTTTTCGCACAGCGCCGATCCCAGCCCCTGCACAATGCCTCCCACCGCCTGGCACTGGCACTGCTGCTCGTTGATGACGCGCCCGGCATCGAACGCGGAAACCATGCGCGGAACAACGATTTCTCCGGTTTCGAGATCGACCTCGATTTCAATGGCGTGCGCCCCGTAGGTCCAATCGAGCGCCGGAAGACCCTGGCCTGTTTCGGGATCGAGGTTCGTCAGTCCCTGCGCGATGTAACGCCCGCGGCCAATCACCGGCCCGCCGATCGAGTTGCCGTTCGGATACACATATCCCAGCACGAGTTTCGTATAGTCGATGCCCTGTTCCGGGTGGCCCTTCACATGCACGCGGCTGTTTTCGCAAATCAGCGCGTCTTCCGGGACGCGCAGCACCTCGGAAGCGACGCGGCGGAACTGGCGCAGGCAATCGCGCGCCGCCTCGATCACAGCGTTGCCGCCCATCACCGTGAAGCGGCTCGCCACTGTCTGCCAGTCGTAGGGCGTGTAGTCCGTATCGCATTCCCACGACACTTTTACTTTTTCGAACGGGATTTTCAGTTCCTCGGCGGCGATTTGAGAGAGCGCGGTATAGGTGCCTTGGCCGTAATCAACGCCGCTGATGAGGACGTTCACCGAAGCGTCTTCATTGAATTTGATGACGGCCGAGCACGAGGTGAATGTCGGCATCGCGGGCGCTTTGTGCAGGAGCGCGAGTCCGATTCCGCGCGCTTTTTTGGCTCCGGCGGCGGGCGGCATCCAGCCCGCTCGCCCTTCCGCCCAGCCGATTTCCGACGCGGCGATTTCGAGGCATTTGTCCGGGCGGCCGTGGTGGTCGGTAAAGAGTTCGCCCGTTATCGTCGTGTCACCGGGCTGCAAGACGTTGCGAAGGCGGATTTCGAGCGGCGTCAGGCCGATCTGGCGCGCGATCATGTCCATGTTGCGTTCGACGGCCCAAAGCACTTCAAGATGCCCGAACCCGCGGTAAGCCGTGCCGAAAACCTTGTTCGTATATACGACAAACGAGTCGATCTTGCAGTTGGGCACATTGTATGGCCCCGCGCCCGAGTAGGCAGCGGCGCGCCCGATGTTCACGCCATAGTCCGCGTATGCGCCCGCGTCCCAAACGTATTTCACATCGAGCGCCGTGATTTTTCCGTCGCGCGTCACGCCTGTTTTAATCTTTGTGTGCAGACCCTGGCGCGACGGGATCGTGTGGAATTCCTCTTCGCGCGTGCAGACGAGTTTGACGGGCCGTCCGCCCGCTTTTTTCGAGAGGCAATAGATAAGTGGTTCGAGATGGATTCCGGCCTTGCCGCCGAATCCGCCACCCACATAAGGCACGCGGACGCGAATTTTTGAATGCGCGATGCCGAACGTGTGCGAGAACAAATTCCTCACCGTAAAAGGAGATTGCGCCGACGTGATGATGTCCACATTGCCGCCGGGTTTGGCCTGCACGATGGCCGCGTGCGTTTCCATCGCCATGTGCTGGACGGGCACGCAGTCGAATTCGTGTTCGATAATATGATCCGCCTTCTTGAATCCATCGTCCACGTCGCCTTTGCGGATTTTCTGATGGTGGGCGATGTTTGTGCCGGGTTTCGGAAAGAAAACTCCCTTCATCCACGAGTAACTGCCGAGGTCTTCGTGGACGAGCGTCTGCGGATTGTCGAGACTTTCGCAGGCGTCCATGACGGGCTTCAGGACCTCGTATTCCACCTCGATGGCCGCGCACGCCGCCCGCGCCTGCGCCTCGGTTTCCGCCGCCACGGCCGCCACCGGTTCGCCCTGGTAGCGGACGCGATCGCGCGCCAGAATATCCTTGTCTTGCATATACAATCCGACTTTGTGCGACAGTTCGCGACCGGTCAGAACTGCCCGCACGCCCGGCATTGTCTTGGCCTTCTCCACCGAGATGCGTACGATCCGCGCCGAGGCGTGCGGCGAGACGAGCATTCGCGCGTGCAGCATTCCGGGCAGCGCCATGTCGTGCACAAATGTGGCCGTGCCGGTGATTTTCTCGACGGCATCCACGCGCGGATAGCCGCCGCCGATGAGAGGTGTGTCTGGCGGAAGCGCGCGCGCTTTGTAACCGCCATTTTTAGCCGCGCGCGCCACGGCCTCAATCGCGTCCATAATCGGCGCATATCCCGTGCAACGGCATAGATTTCCCGCAATCGCCTCAGTGATTTCCTCGCGCGTGGGCGACGGATTGTGCATCAGCAGGGCGCGCGCCGCCACGATCATGCCCGGCGTGCAGAATCCGCATTGCGTCGCGCCGAAGTCGATGAACGCCTGCTGCAAATCCGAGAGCAAATCACCGTGCGTTTCGCCTTCGACCGTGCGGAACTCATGCCCATCCGCCTCAACCGCCAGCATCAGACACGAGTTCACGGGCCGCCCGTCCATAATGACCGTGCATGCGCCGCATTCGCCGATGCCGCATCCGAACTTCGCGCCAGGCAGATGAAGATCGTTGCGCAGGAGTTCAAGCAACGTCCGCTCCGGCGGAACCTCCAGCGTGAATTTTTCCCCATTCACGGTGATTGCGATTGTGTATTTCATTAGGATTCACCTTGGTTTATCGCTCTGTCGATCCAATGCGACGCATTCAGTTCATTCTTACCGCTTCGTTTCCAAACATGGCTTTTTCGATTCACCCAGGAAGATTCTCCAGGCCGTATTCATGTATTCTTTTCCAGGTATCGAATACAGCTAGCCAAGAATTCTCTGAATTTGTGAACCTTGGCGCTTTCGGGACGCAGATTGTTAAAAGGTTCTTCACAAGGAACTTTCAGAACTTGGATTGTCCGAGATGGGTTAATGGAATCCGGAACATGCGCTATCCAGGGATATTCAGGATTAGGCGCCTGAACGCTTCCTCCCTTCGGTGAGAGGTCTTCGATTTGCTGAGCTAAACTTTCGAAAGAAGCTACACAGGCGTTAAATTGCGCGCGCTGCATCTTCCTATAATACGGGCTGATGTAGTTGAAAATACGCTGATCGCTTCGTGCATTTCTTACAAACATAACCAAGGCTTTATGGGTAGTTTTGAGCGGCGCGGATGTTCCAGGGGGTGTATTCATGGCCTTTGCCATCTTTTCGGAAGCCATTTGCAGGTAATGTAGTTGATGGCATACTGGAACCCCTAGTTCGCACACTTTCTCAAATACTCGGAAGTCAGAAATGGCCTGCCTGGCATATCCGCGCCTCCAATCAATGCTCATGGTCGTTTTCCCCCGCCGGCCAAATCTTAACTGCCTGATCCCACTCGCCCCATCCCTCAGGGGGCTTAACCCGGCCGACTTCCTCAGGATTTATCAGCGCCACCCCTGAGGGAAGTGGCATTCCTATGGAATCATCCGGTCCGAAATAAAAGGCTGCCGCCTGATCTTCGCTGGGCAGATAGTTGGGGTAGCTTGCATCAACCTCAATGAGCCTCACTATATTATCGTCTGGAAACCAATAGACCTCTTTGATGTTTTCCTCCTCGGCAGTGTTGGCGGCGGCCAATCTGTCCGCAGCTTCTTTCACGGCATTTTTCTCTTTGAGGCTCATGGAATATCTCCTTTTCCAGTGCATGGAATTCGCGGGCGGTCCTGCCTATTGAATTCTCATTCTGCTTCTGTATTCATGCCTCCGCGAGCAGTATGCGGATGAGGCGGCGGCAGAGGACGGCGGTCATTTCGCGCCGGTATTCGGCCGAGGCGCGCACGTCGCTGATCGGGCGGATTGCGGCAAGCGCCCGCGCCGCCACTCGTTCGGCGACGTCGTCCGCCTTCAAGCCGTTCGCGCCGGGCGGGCAGACGCCTTCCAATCCCGGCACAAGGATTGGCGTCGGCGCGGCGCTCCCGATGGCCACGCGGATTTCGCCGCTCGCCGGGTCGAACGCCCCCGCCGCGTTGAGCAGCGCCAAGTCGTGTCCGCGGATGCGCTGGAGTTTCTGGAACGCCGTCCGCAGTCCGGCCGGAGTGGGCAGGATCACAACGCCGGTCGCGATTTCGCCTTTTTTGAGCACGGTTTTTTTGACGCCGCAGATAAAGTCGCGCGCAGGAATTTCTCTCGCGCCGCCTTTTGCGTCCGCGATCCGCACGCCCGCGCCCAGCACCAGCAGCACCGGCGCGGAATCGGCGCACGGCGAGGCGTTGGCCAGATTTCCCACGAGCGTCGCGCGGTTGCGCACCTGCATCGACCCCACCTGCGCCGCCGCCTGGCAGAGCGCCGGATAACGTTTGCGAAGGCGCGTGTCTTCCGCCACCTGCTGCATCGTCACGCACGCGCCGATCTCGAATCCGCCTCCGGGCAGCGCGCGAATTTCGTTCAGTTCGGGAATGCGCTTGATGTCCACAAGCAGGTCGATTTCTCGCCCGAGGCGCACGTCCACCACAAGGTCCGTGCCGCCGCCGAGCACTGCCGTCCGGCCCGATTCCCCGGCGAGCAGCGCGCACGCCTCCGCCACGCTTCCAGGCGTTTCATAACGGGAAATGCCCATCTTCCAGGCTCCTGTTCGCGATTTCCTCTCTTCCCGATCCAGCCCGCCTTCCGCAGCCGCCTCGAGAAAACACTCCCCATCCTTCCAATCCAAACAGGCTATTCAATGTGTAAATTGCGGGCAAGTCCAACCATGGATCTTTTGGCCAAGGAGAGCCTATTATCTCTGGCGCCCCCGGCCTAAGAAGAAGCGGATTCGCGTTCCCACAAATGATTGACGGGACCGATGCCCGCGCCGAGCGGTTTGGCGTGGCGCAGCGCCCCTTCCAAATAGGCCCGTCCACGTTCGACGGCGTTTTCGGGACTGTCGCCTAGCGCCAGCCGCGCCGCAATCGCCGCCGAAAGCGTGCATCCGGTTCCATGCGTGTGGCGCGAATCCACGCGGTGCGAGCAGAACGTCTGCGCAGCGCCATTGGGGCCGACCAGCAAATCCGCGACGGTCGGCGCGCCTTCCTCGACGTGTCCGCCCTTCAGCAAAACGTAGCGCGGTCCAAGCGCCTGGATTTTTCGCGCGGCGGATTCCATTTGCGCCACGTTTTCCACCGGCTGTTCCGCTAAAATGGCCGCTTCGTGCGCGTTTGGGGTTACGATCAGCGCCAGCGGCAGCAACTCCGTTACGAGCGTGGCAATCGCGTCCGCCCGCAACAACCGGTGCCCCGATTTCGCTACCATCACCGGGTCCACGACGAGGCGTTCGACCTTGTAGGTTTTCACCGCGCGCGCCACTTCCTGGATCGCGGCGGGAGCGGAGAGCATTCCTGTTTTCGCCGCGTCGCAGCCGATGTCGCCCAAGACAGCGTCCAGTTGTTTGCGGATGAATTCCGGCTCGATTTCGAGGATTCCCTGCACGCCAAGCGTGTTTTGCGCAGTAAGGGCGGCGATCACCGACATCCCATACGCGCCGCACGAATGAAACGTTTTCAAATCCGCCTGGATGCCCGCGCCGCCGCCGCTGTCCGATCCGGCGATTGTGAGCACCCGCGGATACGAAGATAGCCGCGGAGAGGAGGCGGAAAAATTGGCGGATACTGCATCCGGCTTCATTTATTATCCCCTTCATGAGGAGCCAATGGCAAATCCAAGCGCGTCTTATATTTCATTGGTCCCATAGGTCCTATCGGTCCTATACGTCCTATTCTTCAGGCAGGATTCAGCCGCGGATTTCGTCTTCACCGTGCACCCACTCGCCGTCGATCATCGTGGCCGTCACCCGCAGGGCGATCAGTTGCTCTGGCGTTGCGCTATATGGGTCCGCGCCAAGCACGGCCAGATCGGCCCGCTTGCCCGGGGATAGCGCCCCGCGGTCGTTTTCGTCCAGTGTGATTTCCGGCCCGGCCAGGCAATAGGCCCGAAGCGCCTCGTCCATCGTCACGGCCTCTTCCATATTCCATCCCGCTTTGGGCAGGCCCTCGGCGTCGCGGCGCCACACAGCGGCGCACAATCCGCTTCCAATATGGACTGTTTCCACGGGCGCGTCGGACCCAAAGGCAAGCCTCGCCCCGGCGCGCGCCAGCGAACGCAGCGCGTAGGTGTGCATCGAGCGTTCCGGCCCGAGGAATCGATCCGCCGCCCGCCAATCGCCAAACAAATGCACGGGCTGCATACAGGCGGAAATCCCGAGGCGTCCGATCCGCGCGAAATCCGCCGCGTCCACCGTCTGGCAATGCTCGATGCGGTTGCGCAGACGCGCGCGGTCGCCCGGACGATCGGCAAGCGCCGCCGCCGCCGCTTCGTAGGCGTCCACAACGTCGCGAATGGCGCGGTCGCCGATCGCGTGGATGGCGCAACTCAATCCATTGGTGTTTGCCTTGCGCACCGCCTCGCGCAGTTCCTCGCCGCACGTGACCGGAATGCCAGTGTTGTCCGGTTCGCCCACGAGCGGCGCGAGCATCCATGCTGTGCGCCCGCCGAGCGAGCCATCCACAAACATCTTGATGCCCTGAAACGACAGGCGCGCATCGCCCAGCCCCGAGCGGATTCCGGCCTGGATGGCGCTGTCCATCGCTGAACGCGGCAGGTAATACGCAATGCGAAGCCCAAGCTCGCCGTGTGCCCGCGCCTCTTGCATCACGCGGAAAAACTCGACCGGTTCCACAGCGTGGACAGCCACAATCCCCTGTTCATGCGCGGCGCGCGTGGCGCGGTCGAGGGCGCGGCGCAGCGCCGGGCGGTCTGGCGCCTGGATCGCGCGATCGAGCAGCCCGATGGCGTTTTCCTTGAGAATCCCCGTGGGCGCGCCGGTTTGCGGATCGCGGTCCACGCGCCCCCCCGGCGGATCGGGCGTGGCGGCGGTGATTTCCGCGGCCCGCAGCGCCGCCGAATTCACCCAGGCCAGGTGCCCGCACTTGCTGTGGAGCACGACGGGCGTCGCGGGGAAATGCTCATCGAGCGGCGCGGCGCCCGCGGGCAGAGTCGCCGTGCGCCAGTTGTTGTGCGACCATCCCTGGCCGATAATCCATTCGCCCGGGGCGGGAGGTTCCTTCGCCACATGGGCGCGGAGCAGTTCAACCGCCTCCTCGGCCGAACGCGACGGGCCGAGTTCGGCGCGCCCGAGCGAGATGCCCCAATCGATCAGATGGATGTGCGAATCCGTGAATCCCGGGAACACGGTCCGCCCGCCCAAATTCACTACGTCGATGAGCGAGTCAGGAATCCAGAGATCGGGATACGGCTCTTCGAAAACCGCCGCAATGCGTTCGTTCGCGACAAGAATCGAGCGCGCGCGCGGCTGGCGCGGATCGAGTGTGTGGATGTCTCCGTTTGTCAGCAATCGCCAGGCGGGATGGGAAAGAGAAGATGTCATGCGGGGAGGGGTCCTATGTGGAAGGATGGTGGAACGAGAAGAATGTGGAATACCTCTCTGGAAATGGTTTGAAGTGTCGTTTCCCTCATCGGACTTTCTAATTTCTATCATTCGCCGCGCGATTTATCGCGGGGCAGGCAAACAAGCCACGAACCTTGAACCGTTTCAACGGTTTGTCTTTCGCCAGTGCCTAAACCGTTGAAACGGTTCTTGAATAAATTCTCCTCGCAATCCCCGCGATAAATCGCGCGGCGAATGATAGCAGAATCTTCGGATGCCCGGCGTCACTTTGGACAACTCCTGGAAATTTCACGGAATCTGAAAATCGGAGGTTGGAGAAGGGGCGCCTTTCGAGCCAGCGGAGGCATCAGGCGCGCTGTTGGGATTGGCAGATTCAGCCGGTTTGACCGCCTCGGCCAGGACGAGTCTCGCGCTGGGGGCGGAGTGCGTCAGAGGTTTTAATGCGGGCAAGGCCCCCGAGGCGTCATAAGCATCCAGGACCTTTTGCTCCAAAAGCAGCAAACTGCCTGGATTATCGGCCAGATGCGTCCGAATTTCCTTCTGATTGTAAAGAACCGGGACAGGGTGGGGCGAAGCGAGATAGAAGAAAACATGGGGCCGTGCGGCGCTGCGGTGGATGGCCAGCGCCCTTCCGTGTTGCATGGCTTGGCGCGTGGCTTCCGCCACCGCCCGCACAGACTTTTTGCTGTTTTGGCGCAATTCCCAAAATGGCAAGGCAATCCATATCACCCCGGCGCACAAGGCCAGCCCCGCCCAAATCCAGCGCAGGCGCTCCGGGCGCAGGCGTTCTGGGCGAATCTGCGGCGCGTCCGGTTCGCCTTGTTTTTCCGCGCCTTCGTCAAAATCGCCCGCCCAAAGGACAATTGCCCAGGCCAGCAACATGCTGACAAGTGGCGCGGCGCATATCATGTATTCCGTTTCCTTCGCCGGAATCAGCGAGAGAACGACAATGCTCCCCGCCGCGCCCGTCCAGAGGAAGTGGAAATCCAGCGGGTTGCGCCCGGCGATCCGCCGGAACTTTTTTGTGAATAGCGCTGGATAAGCCGCGCACCACGGAATCCAGCAGGCCACAAGCCTTTCGATATAATACCAGACCGGACCGGAATTGATCTCGGTGGCTTTTGCGCGCAAAAGGAGTTCCTGTTTCCAGACGGCCACCGCCGCTTCCGCGCCGAGCGAATGAATCGCCGCCCCTGCCCAGGCGGCCAGCGGCAAAATGGAACACACCATCGCCACCCACCACGACCATCGCAGGAGCCATCGCCCTTGTCGAAGCATGACTGCGGTCCCGATCCACGCGGGCAGCAAAAACACATAGGAAACGGGAAATTTATACAGATGTGCGAGGGCCAGAAATGCCCCGCCCAATAGAATCGACCGGTCCGCCGCGCGCGCCTCGCCCTGGCGCAGGTGGCGAAAGCCGTCCCACCACGCCGCCAGCGCCGCCAGCGTGAAAAACGCCAGCGCAATGTCGAGTTCGCACTCGCGGGCCTTGACGAAAACCACATAATTCACCGCGGTAATCGCTCCGGCCAGCAGGGCCACGCGCTGGCCCCCCGCCATCCGCCGCCCCCACGCAAATACGAGCAAAACCATCCCGACGCCGAGAATCGCCGAAGGCAGCCGCGCCGCCCATTCCTTCAGTCCGAATACCGAAAACAGCCCCGCCACTTCCCAGTAGAGAAGAGGCGGCTTTTTCAGATACGGCTTTCCGTTGAGATGCGGCACGATCCAGTCGCCCGTCCGCAACATCTCCTGCGACGCATGAACCCGCTGGCCTTCGTTGACGTCGAGAACCTCGCGGCGTCCCAGGCCCGGAAAGAAAATCAAAGCGGAAAAAAGCGCGAGAACAAAGGCTCCGTGGCGCGCGTCCGCGAGAATGGCGGAACTCGAAAACATACGGCGCATCGCTTCTTGCTAATCCTTGCGTATTATATCTAATACGGCGAGTCGTATCCATTATCATTCGCCCCGCGATTCATCGCGGGGTTCCATCGGCGCAAAAACAAAAACTGTTGAAACAGTTGAAAAATAGCTTTTTTGCCGATGGCGCCCGGATTGAAATCCGGGCCGAATGATAGAAGAATCTATTCAAAGCCTCCGTTGGGTGGATTGGGGCGGGTTTGCGCTAAAACTCACCGTATTGGCATTGAGTGGATCGGAATTCACAGAATACGAAGACGCGCGCAACTTCATTGAATCCGTATAGGCGCCCCCAGGTCCGTGGATGGCGAACGCGGTTCGTCGCCGCAAAGGTTGCTTCCGGGCAGCACTTGCGCCAGGCCGAGCGTCTCGGTGTCTGTGCCGGGATAGAGCTGGGTGGCCGGAGGCACCTCGAGGCCCGGCGCGATTCGCGATGTTTTGCCCACAACCACCAACTGGCGATGGCGGCGCGGCAATTCGGGATTGATTCCTTCAGGCTGTTCCGGTCCGGCGCCCACTTGGCATTCCGGGCCGAAAATCGAATCCTTGTCGCTGATCACGCGCCGCAGACGGGCTTTGCGCCCGACCAGGCATGAATGCATCAGGATGGAATCCTCGACAACGGCGTCTTCCTCGATGACCACGCCGGGCGAGATCACGCTGCGCGCCACGCGCCCGTAAATCCGCGCCCCCGGCGACACCAGAGAATCCACCACCTCCGCCGACGGGCTGTAATAGGCCGGCGGCATGCTTCCCAGGTCGCGGTCGTCCATGCTTGTCATCAGGTTCCACGCCCCCGGGTCCACAGGGCTTTTTCCGAGCGCCATTTCCATGTGGACATCATAGTATTCGCCCAAGTCCTCGAGGTAGTTCCAGTAGCCATCGAGTTCGTGGACGTAACACGGCTCCTCTTGGATCAGAGGAGCAATGACATCGCGCGTAAGGTTGTGATTGCCCGGATTGCGTCCATAATCGAGCAGTTTGCTAACAAGGACGTTGCGGCGGAACAGCGCGATTCCCGTGAAGACATGATCGTTGGGCGGTGTGGCGGGCTTTTCCGTAAAACTGGTGAGCCGCCCGGTGTCCGGTTCGAATTCCAGATAACCGTATCGAGAAGTGAGGCGCTCGCGCGGCAGTCGCGTCATCACGAGCGTCATGGCGGCGCCGCTTTTGATGTGCGTCGCGAGGACCTCCCGGTAGTCCATCCGATACACATGCTCGCACGAAAGGATCATCGCGTGCTCGCCCGAGGACTCCGTCAGGAAATCCAGGTTGCGATACACGCTGTCAGCCGTTCCCTTGAACCACTCCGTGTGTTTGAAGCCGATAAAGGGCGGCATGAGTTTCAGAACGCGCTCGCCGCCTTCGAAGTCCCACCAGCGGCCCGAACCCACATGCTCGACGAGCGATGACGGCAAATACTGAATGAGCAATCCGGCGCGCAAAACGCCCGAATTGCACAAATTGGAAAGAACAAAGTCGCAGACGCGGTAATGCCCGGCAAACCCAAGAGCCGCCTTGGCCCGATTGCGGGTCAGCACGCCAAAGCCCGCCGTATTTCCGCCCGCGAGAACGAGAGCAAGCACTTTGCTTATCAAGTTACTGCTTCCCCCGGGTAGGATTCCTGCGGGAAACGCCGGTAAAGAAAAGCCGCGGGGTTTCCCATCTGAATTTCATTTTCGCCGCATTGCCCCGCGCCGTCAATGCGTTCTCGCGCCCTTGCGCGCACTTGATGGCGGGAGGGGCGGGAGAGGGAGTATTTCCCCGTTCTTCGGCGCGCGTTCAAACCTCTTGACGGTATTAAGGGAGTTCTTTTAGCTTATTCTGTTGAGACGGACTTCGGGACAAGGCGGCTAGGGGACGTCTCTGTATCCCGAAGCATTTTAGCACTCTGCCAACCAGGGCGCATAATTGCTGCTACACTCCTGAAAGGAGGGTTCCTTTTCCAATGGACACCCTGCAGCTGGTTCTATTGCCGGCAGCGGTCCAATCGACGTCCATGCTCGTATTCGAGCTGGTGGCCACAGCCATTGTGGCCATTGCCGCGGGCGCGATTGGCGGGGTGATCCTGTGGCGCAAGTTCGCTGAAGCTAAAACACTGGCTGCCCGCGAAGAGGCACAGCGTCTGATCGAAGACGCCAAGCGCGAGGCCTCCGAGCACATCCGGCAGTCGGAAGAAGAAGAGCGGGAAAAACGAACGGAACGTGAGCACAAATTCGAGCGGGACCTCCAGAAACGCCGCGTCGAAATCGAGCGGATCGAATCGCGGATCAAACGCCGCGAGGAACAATTCGACCGGCGCGAGGAGCAATTGGTCCGCCGTGAGCAATCGATCGGTGACAAAGAAAAGAACCTGGACAAGCGGCTTTCCGAGGCCGATAGCGCCCGCAAAGAGGCCGAATCGCTGAAGGGCGCCCTTGTGGCCCGTTGCGAAGAGGTCTCGGGCATGACCGCCGACCAGGCGAAAAAACTCCTCCTCGATCAGCTTGAAACCGAGTTGCGCCAGGATCAGGCGGCCTTGATCCGGCGCGTCGAGGCGGAGACGAAAGAAATGGCGGATAAAAAGGCGCGCCAGATCATCACGCTCGCCATACAGAAATCCGCCTCGGAACAGGTCAGCGAAACCACCGTCTCGGTGGTCCAGCTGCCCAACGATGAAATGAAAGGCCGGATCATCGGGCGCGAGGGGCGAAACATCCGCACCCTCGAACAACTGACCGGCGTGAACATCATCGTGGACGACACGCCCGAGGCAGTCGTCATTTCCTGTTTCGACCCATTGCGGCGCGAAGTGGCTCGACTGACCCTCGAGCAACTTGTCGCCGACGGCCGCATCCACCCTGCCCGCGTGGAGGAAATCGTTCAAAAGTGCGAACGCGACCTGCAAGAAAGCGTTCGCCAGGCGGGCGAATCGGCCTGCGAGGAAGTCGGCGTTTTCGACATCCATCCCGAGCTGGTCAAATTGCTCGGGCGTCTGAAATACCGCACTTCTTACGGGCAAAACGTGCTGCGCCATGTGATCGAGTGCGCGCACTTGGCGGGCGTCATGGCTTCGGAACTAGGGGTGGACGCCAAGATCGCCAAACGTGCCGCGCTGCTTCACGACATCGGCAAGGCCGTCAGTTGGGAAGTGGAAGGAACACACACGGCGGTTGGAGCGCAACTGGCGCGCAAGCACCGCGAGCCGCCCGCCGTCATTCACGCCATCGAGTCGCACCACGGCGAGGTGGAACCTAAAACCCTCATCGCCGTGCTTGTCATGGCGGCCGACGCCATTTCGGCCTCGAGGCCGGGAGCGCGCCGCGAAACCCTCGAATCCTATATCAAACGCCTTGAGGCCCTCGAGGCCATAGCCAACTCGTTCGACGGCGTCTCGAAGTCCTACGCCATCCAGGCCGGACGCGAAGTGCGCATCGTCGTCGAGCCGGACAAGGTCAACGATACCGACTGCGTGCTTCTGGCGCGCAATATCACCAAACGAATCGAATCCGAACTCCAGTATCCTGGCCAGATAAAGATAGTGGTTCTGCGCGAGACCCGCAGCGTCGAATACGCACGCTGATCAAGTCCATCCGCGGCAATTTGCCCCGGCGGCGAAAACCCTGAAGTGAAAAACGCCAAAGGGAAAATCGCCGGGGTGGCAAAAGCGCCGAACCCAATTCACGGAGAAACCTCCCCAAAATGTTCCCGGCCTCCTCGATCCTGTTCCACATGTGCGCGCCTCTTGTTCATCCGCTCGGAGGCGCATTCAGTTCTCCCTGCTTGCCCCGCTCGACACGCCGTTTGACGGCCACCCAGTTCGTTCCTTCGCTTCGGGAACGAATTTACGATACGCGCCACAGTAATCCCCGTATGAATTCCGGACGCTTCGCTCGCGCCTAAGCGCGCCGGAAATTGAAAAGTCACTGCCTAATAACCCGCCGCGCCGCCTATTTTCCCTTGGGTGTCGCGGCGGGTTCGCGTTTAATGCCTCTGATGCCTGTGCGCTCGCTTCCCGCGCGCCTGGCGCGACGCCTCCCCGCCCGGCCTTGCCATATATGCAAGAATCCCGAAAGGATTGTATAGCAAAGCCCAGGGTCAGCGAGGAACGAGCGCCACCCTGGGGAAATGATGCAGGCCAATTGCCTTACCCTGTAAGGGTTAAATAATGCCGCAATCTTTTGTTCAAAACTATCTGCACATCGTGTTTTCAACAAAGGCCCGCGAACCGTTTCTACGCGCCCCGGCGATTCGCGGCGAAATGCACGCCTATCTGGGTGGCGTGTGCCGAAATCTCAAATCTCCATCCCTTGTGATAGGCGGAGTGGATGATCATATACATATTCTATGCCGCGCATCGAAATCCATTGCGGTCGAGGCGTTTATCCGCGAACTCAAGCGCGATTCCTCGAAATGGGTAAAAACAAAAGGGGGGATATGTCGCGGGTTTTATTGGCAAAGCGGCTATGGGGCTTTCTCAGTCAGCCCCTCGCACGTTTCATCTCTTCGGCGCTATATCGCGGAACAGGAAACGCATCATCACAAGGAAACATTCCAGGACGAGTTCCGGCGATTGTTGCGGAAATACGGATTGGAATGGGATGAGCAGTATATTTGGGATTGAGGGAAGGGAATCGGAAATCAAAATCCGGAAACCAGAAACCAGGGAATTATTTATCCCTTTCAGGGTAAGGCCGAATATCCGCGTGCCGGTTTCCCAGGGTGGCGCTCGTTCCTCGCTGACCCTGGGCTTTGATATTTAACCCCTTCGGGATTTTTCGGCCAAGGGCAAGGCCCACTGTTCAGGTCCTGTTTTCCCTTGGGTGGCGCGGCGGGTTTCTGCTTTAAGAATATGCGCGACCCGTTGAGGCCAAATACACCGGCGTCTTTTTCCGGCCAAGCCTCAAGCGCCGACTTTTCACCGAAAGAACTTTTTGCATGACACCTTCTCTTTCCTCCTCGTCCTCATCTCCTTCTTCGTCTTCTGCACCTTCCTCGCCCGCGCCGAAGCGCGTGGCATTCGTGGATTTGCGCGCCATGCACGATCCGATTCAGCCCGAGATTGACGCGGTAATCCGCCGCGTGTTCGAGCGGGCGGAATTCATCGGCGGCGAGGAATGCCGCGAGTTCGAGCGCGAACTGGCCGCCAGCGTCGGCGTGGCGAACGCCGTCGGGGCGTCCTCATGCACATCGGCCCTCAGCATGGCCCTTCTGGCGCTCGGATTGCACCCGGGCGACGAGGTGATTGTCCCGGCGCACACCTACATCGCCTCAGCCGAGGCCGCCGCGTTTCTCGGCATTGGCGTGCGGTTTGTGGACGTTGAGCCGCGCTATCCGGTCTTGAACGCCGAGGCCGTCGAGCGCGCCATCGGCCCCCGCACGCGCGCCGTCATCGCGGTGCATCTCTATGGCTTTCCATGCGACATGGACCCGATTCTCGACGTGGCGCGTCGGCGCGGGCTGTTTGTCGTCGAGGACTGCGCGCAGTCGCAAGGGTCGCTCTACAAAGGCCGCCCCACCGGTTCGATGGGACACGCTTCGTGTTTTTCCTTTTTCCCGTCAAAGAATCTTGGCGCGGCGGGCGACGCCGGGGCGCTCTGCACGAACGACGCCGAAGTGGCCAAGCGCGCCCGCATGGCCGCCAATCACGGGCGGCGCGAAAAGTTTCTCCACGAAGTTGTCGGCTACAACCTGCGGCTCGATCCATTGCAGGCGGCGATATTGCGTGTGAAATTGCGGCATCTCGATCAATGGAACCAGGCGCGCCGCGCCGCCGCGAAACTCTATCGCGAACTTCTCGCCGGATTGCCGGAGGAGAAAATCACGCTGCCCGATCTGCCGGATTTCGCCGATCCAGCGCCGCATTTATTTGTCGTGCGGCTCAAACAACGCGACCGCGTGCGCGATGAACTCAAGCGCCGCGGCATCGACACGGGCATTCACTATCCCGCGCCGCTGCACGTGCAGCCTGCGTTTGCGTCGCTCGGGCTGGGACCGGGCGCAATGCCCAACTCCGAAGTTTGGTGCGCCGAAGCGCTGTCGCTGCCTATGCACGGCGCGATTACGCCCGGCGACGTCCGCGCCACCTGCGCCGCCCTGCGCGAGATTCTCGCTTAGCGGTTCAGGCAGCGCGAGGGCGGATCAATACGGAAATTGCGTATCGAGACGGTTCCGCGGCTAATGGCCGATGGGGAGGCCGTGCGCCATACATTGATGGCAAGGCTCATGTAAGTGGCTTCCTTGGGAATAGGCTGGAAAAACGTGAATCGTCGCCAGTCCTCATTGCCGTGGAAATTGCGGCTATCGGCGTATTTCATCCGAAGGATTTCGCCCTTTTCCCCGCGGAAATCGACCATGACATTTCCGGCGTGCGTGTGCAGATTTTCGCAGCGGACCTCGATGGTTCCGTAAATGATTTTTCCGGCCTGGGCCGGAAACCAGGGGGTGATGATGCTGACGGCTTTCTCGTTTGGATCCACTTCAAAAACGAGAACTCCGCTTTTCTCCTCTTCCGAGAAGTCTATCCGCCAGGGCGTTTCGGCCGGAAGAACCGTCCACACAGGGGAAATTTGATGCTGGCTTTGCACGCTTTCGATAGGAACGAGCCCGCCTGGCGTTCCCACATCCAGCAGGTCCGCGGGACTGAACAGCGAGTTTGATCTCAAACTCGGCGGGATATTGCCGGCTTGCAGTTCGAAAAAGTAAAACCGGTCGAACTCGATTCTGGACTCGGCATCGTAGTTCTTGCCATCGGGCAGAGTCGAGGCAAGGGGGCAGATGGTGAGCACGGCGGTTCCGGGCGGCGCGGAAAAAATCAGTGTGCGCGTGGAAAAATCGTCGGCATTTGCCGGAAAAGTCACGACGCCAAGAGGCTGGTCGTTCCACCGCATTCCCACCCATCGGGGGACCGAAGCGCTATTGCGGGCAACCAGGCCTATGATAGCAGGGCCATCGGTTGTCTTGTTCACGGAATAATACGTCCGCATGGGATGAATGCAGGCAAGTGTTTCACCTATTTCCACACCGTTTTTATCCAGGCGCGCAAGGACTGCCGCCTCGGGAGGCTTGATCCGGTCGAAGTTTTCCGCCTCGAAATAATTGTGGAGTTGCAGGTTCTTCGCGCGCTTGTCCTGGGAGGTAACGCGCTGTTCAAAACGGTAGAGAAACATGTCGTATTGGGTTATCAGGGCGGGAATCTTCTTCACCATGTTCCATGAGCCTGTATCCATCTCGAAATTCAGCCCTATTTTTTCTCCGCGCAACTCGGCGATCCACAGAGGGTTGGAGGAAATTCCAAGATGGCGGATGAACCGCAGAAGGGCGTCGCGCGACCACATTTCCGAATAGGTATCTACGGGAACCATGTTCAGTCCGATGTAATCGGGATAGTATCGCGAGACGGAGCGGGCCATGGGTGACATAAAGACAACCGGGCGGGGCGGAGGCGGCAAATTGGAGGTTGCCTCCGGCTGGAAAGATTGAGAGGTGGTGGAAGATTCAGCGTTCTTGATAGTTTGCGCGGTGGCTTTTATGGGCATGAGTTGCCCGGTGTAATGAAGATAGAGTGACTGGCTCCAGAGCAGGGCAATGGCGGCGGCCGCGGCATACGCCCAGCGTTGAGGATCGCCACGGCGCGAGAGGCGGGCCAGAGCGCGGCCCGCCACAAGCGTCAGCTCGCCCAGCCCCAGCACCATGCCGGGTATCAACGCGGTCGAGTATTTATACGCGTAGGGAATGTCCGCTTTGACGATAAAAAGCAGGCTGAGACCCACTAAAAAGGCGAGGGTTGAGAAAAGCGCCGCGAAACGCCTTCGCCACCAAAGAAGGAGCATGCCCGCCAGCGAGAGCATTCCCGCCGTCCAGGGAGGCCAAGCCAGCCCGATCGTCCAGCGGCCGCGGGAAAAGGCGTAGAAATGCGATAGAAAAAACTGCCAGGAAAACGAAATGCGTTCGGTCAGGGGCGCGTCCCATTCCTTGACGACCCGTTGAATGATGTGCGCGTGGATCACTCGCCAGCTGACAACTGCAATGCCCGCCAGGAGAAGAAGCAACGCGGAAAAAAGAATCCACGCTGCGGTTTTGCCCCCTATTCGGAGGGCGGCGATCTTCCAGCGCTCTTTCAGGCGGGGCAGCCACGCCCGGAACGTTACGGCGGTCCAGATGCAGCCGGCCCCAAAGGCCCCTGCCATCGCCCCTCCCGCGGCCGGGTGGCATAGATACGCGGCGCCGGAAAACACAAAGAACAAAAGCAAGGCGCTCAGAGACGACCTCAGGGCAAATCGCGCGATGCATATATAGGCCAGAATGGAAAATAGAAGAACCATCGCATAGTAACGGGCGTCCATCGAGTGATTGAGCGGCGAAGGCATAATGGCCAGCAGCGCCGCCATCCGCAGCGAATCGGGCTTTTCAAAAAACATCCGGGCCAGCCGGTAAAACGCCGCAATGGCGAGAATTCCCGCGAGCGCGGAGGGGAACCGCAGCCACCACACGGAATCCGTGAACATCGAAGGAATGCGGTAAAAGACAAAAGCGAGCCAATGAAACCGCCGGAAGGGAGCATGGAGATCGAGTTTCAGGGCGTCTTCGCGCGTAAAGACCTCGTCCACCCAAAGGTCCTGGCGGTCGAGCCAGACAAGGCGCAGGGTAGCGGCCACGGCCAGGATGATCAGCAGCGCCGCATTTCGCCGCACCGCCTCAACGCTCAGCCGCCACCAGAAGATCGGAAATAGCCATTCGGGCAAAAAAGGTTTCTTAGGTGTGGCAGGCGTTTCCGGGCGCTGCACTCCCCCCCGTTCCCGGCTGCCTCTGGCCTCCGTTCGTCGTTTGCGTGCCATGAGTTTTTGAACAATTCCCTTCTATTCGGGGATTTTACGCCGTTCTTCCTCTCCATTCCTCCAGGGACGCGGCTCGCGCGGGTTTCGGGACATCGGCGCGATGCGGCGGATGCCTTCGATCGCCCAGGCAATCCCGAGCGCCAGAAACATCCACATCCAGGGCGTCAGATGCGCGGCCAGGCGCAGGTCAAAATGCCGGAGCGAGGCGATAAACAAAAACGGCGCGCCCAGCCAGAGCCATAACAAAATGGCACGGCGTCCGGCGGGCAGGAACACCGCCGCGGCAATTCCAAGAAGATACAGGGCGGTGAGAACCTTGGATGCGCCAAATTGCTGAATGCCCGCGGCGCGATAGACGAAAATTTTCCACGCGCCCGCCAGCGATCCGCCAAGCAACTGCCCGGCGTTGTGGCCCCCGAGCACATAGCCAAGCGTCGTGACGGGCGGGCCGCCGTAGGGATCGCGGTAAAATTCCTCGCGCCGCGCCCCTCCCCACTGGCCGAGGGCTTCGTAATTGCGGTAAAACCTTGCGTGAATGTTGCTCGAGAAAAACGGATCGCGCGAATTGTGAAACCGATAATTGAACGCCAAATGAGGCAGCAGAGGCAAAATGGCGAGGGCGAAAGCGACGGTGATGGGCGCGAGCCGCCAGTGCGTTCGCCATGCCCGCCATGCGAGAAAGGGAAGCGTCCAGGAAATAGCGGAAATGTATGTGAGATTTGCCAGGGCGGCCAGCGCGCCCATGCGCAGAGAGGCAGCGAATTCGGGCGTGAATCGGCGGGGCGGTGGATTGTCTCCATCTGTTATATTCTGGGAGGTCCGGACCGCCGCCGCCCGTTCCCACTCGATCACAAACCCCACGACCAGCAGGGCATACCAGTCCGTTCGCAATCCGCGCGCGCTCCATTCGGCCCATTGCGGCGAAAGTGCCATTCCCGCGGCGGCGGCGAGGCCAATCGCCGTCCCGAACCACATCGCCCCCAGCCGGGCCGTGGCGGCCACCAAGGCCAGTCCCGCCAGCAGCGAAACCAGACGCAGGGTGCTTTCCTCCGCGCCGAAAAAGAAGGCGGCCACGCGATTGAGCCATATCCAGGCCGGTTCGCGCACCCAGGGCGCGGCCGAAGCCGCCGTTTCGTAAAGGCCCCCGCCCTGTCGCACAATTTCAAGAAATCCGGCGGCGTCGGGGTCGAGCGGTTCCGTCGAATGGACTTTGAAAGCCTGCCAGCGTGTTTGGAACGCAAGCAGGAGGATGGCGCAAAGGGCCAGAAACGCCGGGCGGATGGCGCCCGGGGCCGGAGTGCCTCGCCCGGAGCTCGTTTTGTGCTTCTCCGAAGAAATCCACCAAAAGGCCCAAAGAAGCAATCCGGCCGCAACGGCGACGATCACGGCGCTTGTCCAGGGCGAATCCGTGTGAAAAAGGGCGTTCACCGCGAGTAATTGGCCATTTGTGCTAAGGATGGGAAATCCGCGAAAAAGCATTCGCGATGGAGTTTTTGGGGGGAACGAAACGGGGCCGGATGGAAACAATTGCTTTCCGGAAAGAGAGCGGGCGCGTTTCCGGTCAGGATGCCAGCCCTTTTCAAAAGGCCCTGGTTATTAAATCCCGCGTTGCGCGGAGATTTTCAGGCGCTTGCCCCTCCTTCGGACTTGCGGCGGAGTTTGGCGGGCAGAATTTTCATCTGTTCGCGATACTTGGCCACGGTTCGCCGCGCGATCTGGATGCCTTTGTCTGCCAGCGCGGAAGTGATCTTCTGGTCGCTCAGGGGCTTCTTCGGATTTTCCTTTTCGATCATCTGGGCAATGAGTTCCTTGATGGCGCGCGAAGAGGCGCTGTCGCCCTCGTCGGTGTCCAGGCCCGACGAAAAGAAGAACTTGAGTTCGAACGTCCCGCGCGGCGTTTCGACGTATTTTCCTGTCGTTACGCGCGCGATGGTTGATTCGTGCATCCCGACCATATCGGCGATTTCGCGAAGCGTGAGCGGGCGCAAATACTCGATGCCTTTTTCGAGAAACTCGCGCTGAACGGTCATGATCGCTTCGGTCACGCGCAGTATCGTCGATTTGCGCTTTTCGATGTTTTTAATGAGCCAAGCGGCCGCGCGCACCTTTTCGAGGGCAAATTCGCGCGCTTTGCCGTTGAAGGAGGAATCCTGAAGGAGCTCGCGGTAGCGCGAAGAAATTTTCAATCGCCCCGTATCGCCCTCGTTAATATAGTATAGATACTTCCCATCCACCTTTTTCACATGAACGTCGGGCGTGATGTATTGGGGCGACTCACGCGTGACCGAGCGGGCCGGACGCGGTTCAAGGCGGGCCACCTGGCGAAAAACACGCGCGGCATCCTCGGCCGAACACCCGACGGCGCGGGCGATCTCGGGGAATTTCTTTTGCTGGAGGAGGGTCAGGTGATCGTCGAGAATCTGATAAAAAAGCCGGTCGCGAATACCCAGAGCCTCAGCCTGCAGGCGCAGGCATTCGGGCAGATCGCGCGCGCCAATGCCTGTCGGTTCGCAATCCTGAAGGACGTCGAGGGCATCTTCCACTTCGTCGCGCGTGACCTTCAGGCGCCGGGCCACGGCGAGGAGAAACCGTTCGCGCGGATCGATTTCGGCGAGCGCCTCGGGCGCCAAACCCAGACGGCGAGCCAGAAGGGCTTCTTCGAGGGCCGGACGCGAGGTGTCGGGCAGGTCTTCGAGCGTTGTCCCGAGCAGGCGCGCCATCGCCTCCACAAACACACGCTTGGGGTCGTGAATCGCCAGCGATTCGGCTGTGCGTCCGAGCACACGGGCCGCCGCGGCGCGCAATTCCCCGGCGTCGATGCCGGGCGTGAGCAGTTCGACGGGCACATTCAGCAATGCAAGGAGCGCGCGCGTCGAGCAGTCAAAAAAACCGTCTTCATTCATGCTGCCCACGAGAAATTCGCCGATTTCAAGCCCCTTGCCCCGCAGCGAGGAAAGGTGAATCTGGCGCATCAGGTTGTCGAAAAGCCCCTCGCGTGCGGCCGTATATTGCGTGAAGTCGCGCTCTTCCTCGTCTTCCTGCGACTGCGAGGAATAGGTTGGATTTTCAGAGTCGGAGAATTGCTCGGCCCAATCCACATCCACGTCATCGAACCGGGCAGGTTCCTCGCTCGGGGGCGTCTCAAATGGCTCGGTAGCGGCATCGAAGGAAAACCGCTCTTCGTCGGACGCGGCGGATTCCTCAAGCGCGGCGGGCGCATCGTCCGAACCAGCCGATTCTTCCAGATCAGACGGAGCATCCGCGCCCGTTGGCATGGATTCCACGGAGGCGGATTCCACAGGGGGAGATTCGAGGGCAGATGCAACGGAGAGCGATTCGGCGGCCGGCGGCGCGGGATCGGGTAGAGCAGCCTCAGGAGCCGCTTCGGCGGCGGAAGGTGAACTTTCCAGGGCGGAAGCAGAAGATTCGGAGGAGGGGGAAGAGGGGGAGGATTCTGAAGAGGCGGATTCGGCCAAGTCCGTGGCCGCCGCGCCGGTTTCGGGCGCCAGTTCCTCCTCGTCGTCGATCAGTTCGAGGAATGGATTCTCCATCATTTCCTGCTGGGCCAATTGCTCCAATTGCAGCGTGGTCAGTTGCAGCAGTTGAATCGACTGCTGCATCTGCGGCGTCATGATAAGTTTCTGTGTCTGCTTTTGGACCTGTTGGAGCGATAGACCCATGGAAAAAAGCGCATCGAGGCGCGGATGGCAAAACCATAACTTCAACAATATCAATGAGGAAAATAGATTGAAGCAAAACTTGCGCCAATCCAATTCCCCGTTTGAATTTTATTGGAGGAGAGCTCGGACGATGTCAATATGAAACCCCTTGAATGGCGGAGGGCTGAAGGAACTGTTCAAGGTTACTGGTGTCACGGGCGTCTTGCCCGTGATTCCGGTGGCTTGGGCGTCTCGCCCAAGATTTTCCTGCACTTTTTACCGTTCCTGCGGAGGGTAGATACGTATTAGCATTGTTGTCTGTTTTTGTCCGCCTCGCTGGGAGAGCAGCGCCAACGGCGGCGAGTCGGGGTCACCATCGGCAAGGGGCCAAAAAAAGCCTTGATAAAACGCACGCCTGCCCGCTTCTATTCCGCCCACGACTTTGGGCGAAACCTTGAGGAAAGTCGTGGGAATAGTCAGAGTCATCATCAACCATCTCTCCCCCTCTTATCCAATCGGCGCAGGTTCCCGCTATTTTTTCCAACCGGGCGGAAAATGGCGCATGCAAGCGTTTCGCCGCACCACCCTTCTCCCCGCGGAGGACTGATTTATGGCGCGTTACAAGATCGCATGGCTCCCAGGCGACGGCATCGGCAATGATGTCTGCGAGGCAGCCCGAATCGTTCTCGACCGCATTAAGCTCGATGCGGAATACATCCACGGCGATATTGGATGGGAATTTTGGTGCAAGGAGGGTGATGCGCTCCCGCCGCGCACATGCGACCTTCTGAGAAACGTGAATGCGGCTCTGTTTGGCGCAATTACCTCGAAACCGGTCAAAGAGGCGGCGGCCGAACTCGCGCCCGCCCTGCAGGGCAAAGGCCTGACCTATCGCTCGCCCATCGTCCGGATGCGCCAGATGTTCGACCTCTATATCTGCCTGCGCCCGTGCAAGGGCTATCCGGGCAATCCTCTTAACTTTAAGGAAAACATCGACCTCGTGATGTTCCGCGAGAACACCGAGGACCTCTATGCCGGCGTCGAGTTCCGCCCGGTGCCGGCGGCGGTGGCGCAGTGCCTCGAAAAAGAAGCGCCCGCGTTCAAGGCGTTCAAGGGCCTCGCGCCCGAGGACTATGCAGTTTCGTGCAAGATCAACACGCGCAAGGGCTGCGAGCGGATCATCCGAGCGGCCTTCGAGTTCGCGCGCGACAACAAACGGCGCAAGGTCACGATCGTCCACAAGGCGAATGTCGTGCGCGCGACAGACGGACTCTTCCTCGAAATCGGGCGCGAAGTGGCCAAGAAGTTCCCAGGCATCGCGATGGACGAGGCGAACATCGACGCGCTGTGCATGTGGCTGCTGAAAAACCCGCACAACTATGATGTGCTCGTGGCGCCCAATCTCTACGGAGATATTATCTCGGATTTGTGCGCGCAGATGGTCGGTGGACTCGGCTTTGGATGCTCAGGCAACATCGGCGATAAACTCGCCGTCTTTGAACCGACGCACGGCTCGGCGCCCAAATATGCCGGGCAATACAAGGTGAACCCGATCGCGACCATTCTCGCCGCCAAGATGATGCTCGAATGGCTCGGCGAAGCCGATAAGGCCGCCCAAATCGAAAAAGCCACCGCCGCAGTCATCAAAGAAGGCAAAGTCCGCACCTACGATATGGGCGGAAGCAATACGACGCTTGAGATGGCGGAAGAGATAGCAAAGAAGTTGTGAGTTGTGGGTTGTGAGCGGGGAGTTGTGAGAGAAGAAGTGGGCAGTGGGGACGTGGGCAGTGAACAGAATAAGTCCCATTGGTCCCATAGGTCTCATAGGTCTCATGTCTCATTTCAAATGAAAACACAGGAGCAGCGAAATGAAGAAGACTGCGGTTCTTAGAAAGGCAATCATGGCGCGTCGCGCGGTGGCCGTTCCGGGATGCCACGACGCCCTGAGCGCGAAAGTGATCGAGGCGTGCGGATTCGAGGCAATCCAGATCAGCGGATTCGGCTTGGCGGCTTCGATCCTGGGCAAGCCGGACGTCGGACTGGTCCAGATGAAAGATGTTCTCGACATGACCTGGAACATCGTCCAGGCGGTTAAAATCCCCGTGATGGCGGACGTGGATACGGGCGGCGGCAATGCGGTCAACGCGGCCTGGACCACCGAGCGCCTGATCACGATGGGCGCGGCGGGCATGAATATCGAGGATCAGGTGTTCCCGAAACGCTGCGGGCACATGGCGGGCAAGGAAGTCATCTCGGCCGAAGAAATGGTCGGAAAAATCCGCGCCTGCGCCAAGGTCCGCGACGCGATGGACAAGGACTTCATCATCAACGCGCGCACGGACTGTTTTGCGGCGATGGGGATCGACGAAGCAATCCGCCGCTGCAACCTTTACCTCGAAGCGGGCGCGGACCTCGCATTTGTTGACGCCATCAAGACACGCGCCGACATCGCGAAGGTCATTGCCTCGATCAAGGGGCCGCTCTCGGTCAACCTCATGGACGGCGTCAGCGGCGTGAAAACCGAACTGATTCCGATCCCGGAACTGGCCAAGATGGGCGTCGGGCGCGTGTCGATCCCGGTCGCCTCGATCATGGTGGCTTACAAATTCCTCAAGGATTTCTTTACGGCAATGCGCAATTCGCCGACGGGAACCCTTCCGGGCCAGATGCAGTGGGTGCCGACGTTCGAGGAATATACGACGTTTGTGGGCCTGAAGGATTATCGCGAGCTCGAGAAGGAATTCCTGCCCAAGGAATCGTTCGAGAAGAAATACAAATAACCGAAAAGCCAAGTCTGGCGGAATATAGCGGGGCTGGGGCGAGAGATGTCCGGCCCCGCTCTGAACATTAAAAGAAAGGTGAATGCCGTATGGGCGCAACGCTGGCAGAAAAAATCCTGGCGCGTGCCTCGGGACGTGAATCCGTCCGGCCGGGCGACGTGGTCGAGCCGCAAGTGGGACTCGCGATGTCGCACGAAAACGCCGCGCTCGTTATCAACCAATTCAAAGAGGTCTTCAAAGACACGGGCCTTGCGGCGCGCGTCTGGGACCCCTCGCGCATCGCGATCATTTTCGATCATCGCGTTCCGGCGGAGAGCTCGAAAACTGCGAACAACCAAAAGAAAATCCGCGAGTTCATCGCGGATCAGGGAATCACCAAGTTCCATGAAATCCGCGGCGATGAAGGCGGCATCTGCCACCAGATTTTGCCCGAAAGCGGATACGTGCGGCCAGGCACAGTGCTTGTCGGAACGGATTCGCACACGACGACGCACGGGGCGCTCGGGGCGCTGTCGTGGGGCATCGGCGCAACGGAAATGGCGGCGGTATGGGCGCTTGGGCGCGTGCTAAACGTCGAGGTCCCGGCAACGATCCGCGCCGAGATCAACGGCCAGTTGCCCGCCTGGGTGTTCCCGAAAGACATCATCCTGCACCTGATCGGCAAGATCAGCGCGCAGGGGGCGAATTTCCGCGTGATCGAATTCCACGGCGAGACCATCAAGAACATGCCGACCTCCGGGCGGCTCGTGCTGGCAAACATGTCGGTCGAGGCGGGCGCGACGGCGGGAATCTTCACGCCGGACAAGGAAATGGCGCGCTACCTGAGCAAGGAAGCCGGATGCACCGAGCCGATCGAGAAACTTGCGGCGGACAAAAACGCCGAATACGAAAAGTCGGTCCAGATCGACGCGAGCGCGCTCGAACCGCAGGTGGCCTGCCCGCACACGGTGGACAATGTGAAGCCGGTCGGCGCGGTCGAAGGGCGCCGCATCAACCAGATAGTAATCGGCTCGTGCACGAACGGACGCTTGGACGACATCGAGATCGCGGCGAAGATCATGAAGGGGCGCAAGGTGGCCCGTTCGACGCGCATGTTGGTGTTCCCGGCCTCGGGACGCATCTTCCGCCAGGCGATGAAGAAGGGCTATATCCAGGACCTCATGGAAGCGGGCGCGGTGGTGATGAACGCGGGCTGCGGATGCTGCCTGGGCGTGCACCAGGGCGCACTGGCCGACGGCGAAGTGGCCCTCTCGACCACCAACCGCAACTTCAAGGGGCGCATGGGAAATCCCAACGCCGAGGTGTATTTGTGCTCGCCGGCCACGGCGGCGGTTTCGGCGCTGACGGGCGTCATCACCGACCCAAGGAAAGGGGCGTGAGTCATCATGGCCAAAGTTGTCCTTAAAGTGGGAGACGACGTCTCCACCGACGCAATCTATCCGGGGCGGTTCATGGCGACGGTGCTTCCGAGCGAAACGCCGCAATACGCCTTCGCCGACCTGAAGGAATTCAACGCCGCCCTGAACGCGGGGAAAATCGAGCGCGGCAGTGTGATCGTCGCGGGCAATAACTTCGGCTGCGGATCATCGCGCGAACAGGCCGCCTCGTGCCTGAAGGGCTATGACCTCAATGTGGTGGCGCGCGGATTTGCCCGCATCTTCCTGCAAAACGCGGTGAATCTGGGGCTGAATATGTTCGCCGCGCCGGACTACGAGGCAGAGGAAGGCGATGAACTCGAATTGCGCGCGGATGCCATCGTCAACAAGACGAAGGGCAAAACCTACGCGGTGACGCCGATGCCTCCGGCGCGCCAGGCGATCATCGACGCGGGCGGATTGATCCCCTACGCGCGCAAACGGCTGATGGAAAAAGCGGCTGGAGCGGCGAAGGCATCTTCCTGATCCGCGAAGTTCACCTCATCCCGCGCTCCTCCTGGCGGCCTTGAATAAATGTTCATCGCCTTGATCGTGCGCGGCCATTTGGGATAGTTTCGAGCGCGGCGTTGTGCGAACCCGCAAGTGAGCGGGTTTCTCCGGCGCCGCGCTCGATTTATTTGTTTCCGGTGGCTTGGGCGTCTCGCCCAAGGTCTTGTCTTAGTCTGCGAATTTTCTTTTTGGCAGATGCGCGTGTCCGATTCTCCAATTATTGTGTGGTTCCAGCTGGATTTGCGGCTGAGCGATCACCCGGCGCTCGATGAGGCGGTGCGGCGCGGCGGACCAGTGATTCCCGTGTTCGTGTGGTCGCCGGAGGATGAATCGCCCTGGGCGCCCGGCGCGGCCTCGCGATGGTGGCTGCATCAGTCGCTGGCGAGCCTGGAGCGCGATTTGGAGGCGGCGGGGTCGCGGCTCGTGCTGCGGCGGGGTGCGGCAGCGGGAGCAGCGCTTCTTCAACTGGCGCGGGAATGCGGAGCGGGAGCGGTCTTCTGGCACCGGCGTTATGAACCTGGCGCGGCGCGGCGCGATGCGCAAATCGAGGCGGCGCTTGGAAAATGCGGGATCGAGGCGCGCCAGTTTTCGTCATCGGCGCTGCTCTTTGAACCCGATGCGCTTCAGACGGCGAGCGGCAGTCCTTACAAGGTTTTTACACCATTTTCGCGTGCGTGCTTGCGCCTGGCGGATTCCATCGCCGATCCGCTCTCGCCGCCTGCTCGCCTTGCGCCGCCATCCGAATGGCCCAAATCCGTGGCCCTGGCAGACTTGGAACTCGAGCCGAAAATAAACTGGGCGGAGGGGCTGCGAGGCGCGTGGACCCCGGGCGAGGCGGGCGCGGCGCGGCGGCTCGAACGATTTCTTGAGGAGGCAATGGAAAATTACGCGGATGGCCGTGACCAGCCCGGCATTGAAGGGGTGTCGCGCCTTTCGCCATATCTGCATTTTGGTGAAATCAGCCCGCGCCAGGTCTGGCGCGCCGTGAACGAAGCGCGTTTTTCATTGGCGCGAGCGGGAAAATCCAGCAGGGAGCGCTCGAGCGGCGTGCGCGCTGGCGCCGCCAGCGGAGAATTCGCAAAAGGTGCGGATGCCTTTTTGCGCCAACTCCTCTGGCGTGAGTTTGCCTATCATTTACTGTATCATTTTCCGCACACGCCCGCTGAACCGCTTCGCCCGGAATTCGCGCGATTCCCCTGGCGCGAGATTACAAAAAAAGAAAAGGACCGAAGAGACATAAAGGACCGAAAGGACGCGACAAACCGAAGGGGCTTCATTAGCGCGGACGGGGACGGCGGCGCCATTGACACCGATTCAGCGGCGCAGTTTTTGCGCGCCTGGCAGCGGGGGGCCACAGGATTTCCCATCGTCGATGCGGGAATGCGCCAACTCTGGACCACGGGCTGGATGCACAATCGCGTGCGGATGATCGTGGCATCGTTTTTGGTCAAGGACTTGCTAATTTCGTGGCAGACGGGCGCACGATGGTTTTGGGACACACTTGTGGACGCCGATCTGGCGAATAACACCTTCGGCTGGCAATGGACGGCGGGATGCGGGGCAGATGCCGCGCCATTTTTTCGCGTGTTCAACCCCGCGGCGCAGGGGCGCAAATTCGATCCGGACGGCGCGTATGTGCGCGCATGGGTTCCCGAGTTGTCGCGCCTTCCCTCGCGATGCATCCACGCGCCGTGGGAAGCCTCGCCCGCCGAATTGCGCGCCGCGGGCGTGCGGCTGGGCGAAAATCATGGCGACGAGCAGGGCAACAATTACCCCCTCCCGATTGTGGACCACGCTTCCGCCCGCCTCCGCGCCCTGGACGCGCTGGCACGAATGAAGGAACATAACCGATAGCATGATTCGGTTTGGCGTCTGCTTTCTCCTGGAACTCGCCGGGCGTGGCGGGATATACAGTCGCGGGCGTTGAATTCTGATGTATGACATTTTTCTCCACCTCAACACCCAGGAAACGGATAGGCTTTTTTCGCTGTTTTCGCATTTTTCGCGGTAGATACTCAGGATTCTAAAGAATGCAGACATTGCTCATCACAGGCGCATCGGGATTTATCGGCGGGAGGACGGCGCGGCTGGCGCTCGAACGCGGCTATCGCGTGCGGACGTTGAGCCGGCGCGAATGGGATGGGCCGCCGCTGGTCCCTGTGCGCGAACGGTTCCTCGGCGAGTTGCCTTTCGGAATTCCGCGCAAGGCGTTTGAGGGCGTGGACACGCTCGTGCATCTGGCGCACACAATGGGCGCGGAAAATGAGGCGACGGCGCGCGCGGTGAACGTCGAAGGGGCGCGCCGCCTCGCGCAAATCGCCGCCGGTGCCGGGGTCCGCAAAATCATTTATATCTCCTCGCAATCCGCACGCGAGGACGCAATCTCCGCCTATGGCAAAACCAAAATCGAAACCGAGCGCGCGCTGCTGGCGGGTCCGCTGCCTGTCGTAATTCTGCGCCCGGGGCTGGTGTATGGACCGGGAACGCGCGATCTGTTTTCGCGCATGGCGGCATCGGTGCGCCGGTTGCCTGCGCTTCCGCTCATTGGCGGCGGGCGCGCGCTCGTGCAGCCCATTCACGCCGACGACCTGGCTGAGTGCATTTTGCGTTGCGTCGAGGCGGACGCGAGCCTGGCGGGCGCCATCTTGCGCGTGGGCGATCCGAATCCCATTACGCTCGCCGACTTTTTGCAGCGCATCGCCGTCGCGCAGTCGGGGCGGCGCAAAATCGCCGTCTCGATCCCCATCGCGCCGCTTATGACGATGGCGCGCATCGCCGAATCGCTCCACATTCCGCTGCCCATCACGACGAACAACCTCCAGGGCTTGAAGATCGTCGAGCGCATGGAGACGGGCGCTGATTTGGCGCGGATTGGCGTTCAACTGCGTCCGCTCGACAAGGCGCTTGGCGAAATCTTCGCACAAGGCAAGCCGGGAAGCCATCCGGGGCATTCCGCCGCGGCCCTATCCGCCGCGAAAACCAAGTCCACACCAGCGGAATGGCCCGTTCGCGTGGCTCTGATCGGCGCGGGGCGCATCGCGATGCTCCACACCGTGACGATGCAGCGACTGGGCGGAATCCGCCTGGCGGCGCTGATCGACCGCAAGCCTGGCGCGTGCAAATTTCTGCAAAAGGCTGGGATTAACGCGCCGGCGTTCACGTCGCTCGAAGAGGCGCGCCGCGCCCGCGCGATCGATGCCGCCCTCATCGCCACGCCGCCGCAAACGCATCTGCCAATCGCGAGCGAATGCCTGGCGGCGAAGTTGCCCGTGTTCGTGGAAAAACCCATGTCGCCCTCGCGCAGCGCCCTTGAGGGATTCCGCCGTCTGAGCGCGTCTGTTTCGGGCGCTTCCATTTCCGGCGCGCGCATCCAGTCGGGCTACTGGGCGCCTTCTCAACCGCACATCGCCGCGGCGCTCGCGCGCCTGGCGGCGGGGGAATTCGGACGCCCCTGCAGCTTCGAGGCGTTCAGCCTGCAATCGCTGTTCCCAAGCGGAAATCGCTGGGAATCCGACCCGGCTATCGCGGGCGGCGGCGTCCTCATCAACCTCGGCGGACATGTCCTTTCGCTCATCGTTCAAGCGTTTGGCAGGCCGCGCGCCCTCGAGGCCGCGCACCGCAGCATCACGAGCGCTCGCGTGGAAGATTCGCTTTCCGTTATATTCCAATATGACAATATGACCGGCATTTTTCACGCGGGCTGGGCCATCGACGGATTCCCCACGGCGGAGAACCGCCTGCTCATCCGCACGGATCGCGGAACGCTGCTGCTCAACAACATGTTTGCGGCGTGGATCGGGAAGGACGGACGCGTGGAAACCCTGAGCCACCAAATGGATTATGATGTAGGGTTCAACCTCTCGCCCGACTATATCGGGGGCGGAATTGCGTCGGAATTGACGCAGTTTGCGGACTACGCGCGGGGAGGGGGAAAGGGAGAGGGAGATGCAGAGGGAGGAGCAAAAGGCGATGGCGCCGTGCCCCGCATGACGCTCGAACGCGCCGCCGAGGTGGAAGAAACGCTCTTCGACATCTACGCCGCCAGCAAGAAATCCGACGTGTTCGCCGCGACGTTTTCGGCCTCGGGCACGGCAAATGCGTCGGGCGCGGCAAAAGACGCGAAGGGGATTGCGCCCGCTCCTTCCGCGGATTCCGTCTGGCCGTTTGATTCACAAGCGCCGCCGGTGTTCCTGGATGTTCGCGCTCTCGACCTCGCGCCCGCGATGGAAACGCTGCTTCGGATTGCGAAATCGCGTCCGGACCTTGGATTTCAGGCGCTGGCCTCCCAGGCGCGCGCGCTGTGCGAGGCCGGGGTGGACCCAAAACGCCTCGCAATCGTTGCGCCGGATTTCGTTGCCTACGCGCGCCAACTCAGCACGGGCAACGCCGGGGCGTTCTTGCGACAAATCGGCCCGTTCGCTGCGGCGGCGATGGGATTTCGCGCCTTCCGCAGCGTGGCGGCGCATCGCGGCCCGACGTTCTGGGCCATGGCCGAGGCGCTCCTGGCCGCCGATCTCGCCTTGCTTCCGCGCGATTTTGGCGGGCGCGTGCTTGTGCCGGCGTTCCTCACCGACCTCGCCGTCGCCACATGGCAAGACGGCCGCCTTGAGGTTTTGCTCGGGCAGATTCGCGCGTCGCGTCCGCGCGCCGCCGCCGGACTCCAAACCAATATCCTGCCACACACGCTCAATCGCGCGTTGTATTTGCGCCGTCCGCCCAGCGCGATGCATTTCCTTTCGTCGCCCAGCGCGGAATTCCTTTCGGAAGCGGTGAAAAATCTGCGCTGTGTTCCGCATCTGCGCGATTGCCGCCTGGCCGCAGAGACGGGGCCATTGCCCGCGCTTCTTGCCTCGCACACCGCACAAAACCTCCGCCAATGGGACCACGGCGCGGGCGCTGTCGTCGTCGATCCAATCTGCATTGGGAGCCTGGCGCAATTCCGCCGCGACCGCCTTGCCGACGCCTGGCGCCGCGCCTTCCCCGGCCTCGAACTCCCCGCTTCCGCTCTGTAGGATTTCCTCATCTAATACCATTTTCCTTTGATTCTGTT